>NZ_VMMZ01000053.1:0-29915 GCF_013277475.1 Streptococcus sp. k-628 | reverse complement strand
ACCACAGAAAGCCGTGGGGAAAGGTATGGTTTATCTGATGATACACAAATCCTCTTGCAAGAATTCATAACCACTGTCTTATAGTCAATGAAAATCAAAGAGCAAACTAGGAAGCTAGCCGTAGGCTGCTCAAAACACTGTTTTGAGGTTGTAGATAGAACTGACGAAGTCAGTAACATCTATACGGTAAGGTGAAGCTGACGTGGTTTGAAGAGATTTTCGAAGAGTATTAGTTAAATCTTGTTTAATATATCTACACCATACTGTTTTACATATAGTATTTAGCGCTGAAGTCTCTCTCCAAATTTGAATAGGAAGTTCTCACAAGAAAAGCATCTCCACGTTTCAACTTCATATGGCTCAAAAACAATCAATTGATGCTAAAACCTGTACCTAGATGTTTCGGTTCATAAAACCATGAAACTGTAAAAATAGATGAAATTGATAGCGGTAGGCAGATCAAGAGACATCGTAACTCTAAAACATCACAATATGTAAGTTCATCCTCGGAAAAATATCATTCTAATTGTTGAAATGCCTACATGAAAAGAAACGTTAAATGCTCATGAAACAAGGAATACAGGTATCAAAACTGTGACAAAACAAGTCTCTAAATTTACTAAAGACACTGCTCAACTTTACACCTGTAAATGGTTGTTGTATAATAAAGTTACAAAGATGTACGACCACACTGTTGTAAATCATAGTGTTCGCGAATATATTACTGATAGCATTTCTACAAATACAATTGAAGAGGCTGGATAGGGTTTAAACGAAATATGTCAGTGTTTTGGCATTCCTAGCCTTCATATCATTTAAAGAATTGTATAGATAAAATTTTTCCCAATACAGACACTCGTAACAACTGCTTCATTTTTCTACCAACATATTTAGGAACAAGATAAGATACAAGAGGATCAATCCATAAATCAGTTCTATACCAATCTAAGACAAATAAGCTAAAAAAAACGATTGATAATAAGCAAATAGATTCCAAATTTTCTCTATCTGCTCATTTTAATAAACAATACTAGTGTAACTATCCTTCCAGTCAGAAGCTTGTCAAGTCACACCGAAAATTCTTCTAAAATTTATCTCGTTAGCCAATCAAGCAAAAACTCGACGATAGTACAAACATTATCATACAGAATTAACTTCCTAAATTATATACTTTAGTAAGGTTTTCGTATAAGAAAAAAGGTTCATTTTACATTCTAAACACTCTTTTCTAATACGAGCTAATTAAAAAAACTACATTTTTAAATATAAACTACAATAAGATAAACTAAATTCCATAGGAGGAAGACAATGGATTGGTACGATTATATGATACAGGCATCCAAACAATCACAATTCAACGCAAGCCATTGGTTTCGCTATTTGCGAAAAGTTATTTTTGAAGACTATTCTTATTTAACAAACCAAGATGTAGAAAAGTTGCTAGACTCCAAAGAACTAACTCATTTTCAAAAAATTAGCTTGAAGTATGCCTTTCAAGAGCATACTCCAACTCATAAATATGTGATTTCATTAAATAAACCTGCTAAGTTAACCAATGTTCAAAAATTGATGGAGAAATACAAGCATGGATAAAATGAAACCGGTCTTCCAAGCCCTAAATAAGGAATTAATTCAGGAAAATCTGACTTTAACAATTATCTGTGTCGGTGGTTATGTCTTAGAATATCATGGTTTGCGTGCCACACAAGATGTTGATGCTTTTTATGACCAAAATCAGAAAATCAATGAAATTATTGCTCGTGTAGGAAAACAGTTTAATCTTAACACCCACGAAGAGTTATGGCTCAACAATCATGTCGCAAATATGAACAAACAACCTCCCTTAAGTTTATGTGAATCCTTGTACTCATTTGAGAATCTGACCGTTTTAGTAGTCCCTATTGAGTATGTGTTAGGAATGAAGATGATGAGTATCAGAGAGCAGGATTTGAAAGATATTGGTGCAATTATTAAATACAAAAACTTTCATTCACCATTCGATACCTTTAAATATTTAAAAGACATGGGATTTGATACTATTGACCTCTCTGTTCTCTTAGAAGGTTTTAGTTATGCTTATGGTATGGATTGGTTAGAAAAATTTTTTAAAGAAAATCAAGATAAACTTCGCGAATTTTATTAACAGTATCAAACAAGATGATTGTCAATTAGCCAGTCGTCTTGTTTTTATGATGGAATGAAATAAAATCGGAACAAATCGCTTAGAGAATTCCAGTCAATTTCTAGCACTGTTTGAGCCGTTTCAGCGGACTATTTCAGATTCGGTCCACTATTCCTTCCCAAAAACATTGCATATTGGGCCGAAGGAATTGCTCACACTATCCCAAGCACAAAACCCTCAGTCGACTGACCGAGGGTTCCTTATTTCATTATTCAAGAACTTGATTAGCTCAATGCATCCAAGGCATCATCCATTGAAAGAACTTCGTGGAAGACACGTTGTGTCAATTCAGTTTTTTGTTCTGGAGTGAGGTATTTAGTGTTTACACAGTATCCAGAGATACGTACGATAACGTCTTCACCTGACATGATTTTTTCGTAAACATCGTTCAAGTCCATAACGTTCAAGTTAACGTGTTGTCCACCATTTTCGAAGTAACCATCAAGGATTGTTACCAAGTTATCAACTTGTTCATCACGAGTCTTACCAAGAGCACGAGGTGAAACTTGTGTAGTCAATGAAATACCATCAGCTGCATAACTAAAGTCAAGGCTAGAAAGTGAGTTCAAGTTTTGCAACCAGCCACCTTTAGCTTTGTTAGATGGGTTAGCACCTGGTGAGAAGAATTCAAGTTTAGACAAGTTCACAGAACCATCTTCGTTGAGGTATACACCTTTGTGAACTGGTGAGTTACCAGTTTGTTTAGAGTAAGCAACGTTAGATGTGATTGTCAAAAGTGATACTGTAGCTTCAGCGTCTTTGTAAAGTTTGTGGCTACGTAGACGAGTTGTGTAAGCTTCAATCAACCATTCTGCCAATTCGTTTGAACGTGGGTCATCTTCACCCCAACGTGGGTATTCACCGATTGTTTCGTAATCGTAGATGTAGCCATTTTCATCACGGATTGGTTTAACTGTAGCGTATTTGATGGCTGACAATGTATCAACAGTGTTGGCAAATCCACAGATACCGAATCCCATGTTGGCACGTTGTTTAGTTGGCAAGAAGGCCATTTGAACAGCTTCGTAGTTGTACTTATCAGTCATGTAGTGGATGATATTCAAAGCATCTACGTAAGTGTCAGTCAACCAGTCAAGAGATTTTTCAAAGTTAGCTTTAACTGATTCAAATTCAAGAACTTCGTCACGAATTGGTTCGATGTCAAATACTTTGTAGTCTTTGTGAACATCGTCATAACCACCGTTCAAACCAGTAAGAAGGGCTTTCAATACGTTTACACGCGCACCGAAGTACTGGATGTTGTGGCGTTGCTCTTCATTTTCTGGGTCAAGTGGAGACACACAGCATGAGATACAGCTCATTTCACCATATCCGTCTTTAGCCATTGTTGTTACACCTTCGTATTGAATAGAAGAGTGTTTGTGGCTCATGTGCATACAGTAGCGACGGAAGTTGTATGGCAATTTATCAGTCCAAAGAACTGTCAAGTTTGGTTCTGGAGAGTTACCGATGTTATCAAGAGTGTTCAAGAAACGGTAGTCCATCTTAGTAACACGGTGACGACCGTCGTTACCCATACCAGCCATAGAAGTTGTGATGAAGGTTGGGTCACCTGAGTACAATTGGTCATAAGCTTTTGTACGAGCAAATTTAACTGTACGAAGTTTCATAACAAAATCATCAACGAATTCTTGGATTTCTGATTCAGTAAATGTACCACGAGCAAGGTCACGTTCTGCAAAGATGTCCAATACGATTGGTACACGACCTAGAGATGTAGCAGCACCGTTGATAACACGGCAGACAGACATGAAGGCGATGTTAACCCATTGGATCGCTTCTTTAACGTTCATCGCTGGTTTGCGAACATCAACTCCGTAAAGGTCACCCAAGCGAACAACTTGTTGCAATGCTTGGTATTGAAGATTGATTTCTTCACGAAGACGGATTGTTTCTTCATCGATTTCTTCGATTGCATTCCAGTCGTTTACTTTTTCTTGCATCAAGTAGTCTGCACCGTAAAGAGCAAGACGTGCGTAAACACCGATGATACGTCCACGTGAGTATGCATCTGGAAGACCAGTTACAGTGTGAGCGTGACGTGCGCGACGAATATTTGAAGTGTAGGCACGGAAGATACCGTCGTTAACTGTTGTTACGTATTTAGTGAAGATTTCGTGAACAGCTGGGTCTGGTTCGTATCCATTTTCTTTCAAAGTAGTTTCAGCCATACGGATACCACCTTTTGGCATGAAGTTCAATTTGAAGAGTTCATCGTTTTGGATACCAAAGATAACTTCGTTTTCTTTATCGATAAATCCTGCTGGAATGTCAGCAATAGATGTTGGACGAGTATCCATTGGGAAACGAGTTTCTTCGTAGTGTGCTTTAGTTTCTTCTACAATTTTTTTGATGTGAAGTGAACGTTCTGTTGGTCCAGCAAGGAAGCTTTCGTCTCCATCGTAAGGTGTGTAGTTAGCTTGTACAAAGCGTGATACACTTGCTTTTTCTTTCCAATCTACGCCTTTGAAGCCTTCCCAAGCTTTGTCAAAAATATCTTGTGCTTCAACAACTGTTTTAACAACCATGTTAATGTCCTCTTTTTTCTTTCTAGTAACAACCATCTGTTACATTCATGAGACAAGTATACCATACAGTAACCGATTTCAACAAGTGAAAATTCCCTATTTTTACACTTTCTTTTCTAAAACAGTCTACATTTTATTTCAAACTGTATTATATTTTTGAAAAAATAAAGTCCTTTTTTCTTTTTTTCAGAAAAAAGGGTATAATAAAAGAAAATAAGCGGTAAAAAGGGGCTAGGTATGTTGATTTTTCCTTTGTTAAATGATTTGTCAAGAAAAATCATCCATATTGACATGGATGCCTTTTTTGCTGCGGTGGAAATCAGAGATAATCCTAAACTCAGAGGAAAACCTGTCATTATCGGAAGCGACCCTCGGCAAACAGGTGGGCGGGGAGTCGTTTCTACCTGTAGCTATGAGGCGCGAACTTTTGGTGTCCATTCAGCCATGAGCTCTAAGGAAGCCTATGAGCGTTGTCCCCAGGCCGTCTTCATCTCAGGAAATTATGAGAAATACAAGGCTGTGGGACTCCAGATTCGAGCGATTTTTAAGCGCTATACAGATTTGATTGAACCCATGAGCATTGACGAAGCCTATTTGGATGTAACAGAAAATAAACTCGGTATCAAGTCAGCGGTCAAAATCGCTCGTCTCATTCAAGAGGAGATCTGGCAAGAACTCCATCTAACTGCTTCTGCCGGCGTTTCTTACAACAAATTCTTAGCTAAAATGGCCAGTGATTATCAAAAGCCACATGGTTTGACAGTGATTCTACCTGACCAGGCTGAAGATTTTCTCAAACAAATGGATATTTCCAAGTTTCATGGAGTAGGAAAAAAGACGGTGGAAAGGCTTCATCACATGGGTGTTTTTACTGGCGCTGATTTGCTTGAAGTCCCTGAGGTGACCCTAATAGACCGTTTTGGCAGACTGGGCTATGACCTGTATCGAAAGGCTCGTGGCATCCACAATTCCCCAGTTAAATCCAATCGCATCCGTAAATCAATTGGGAAGGAGAAAACCTATGGAAAGATTCTCCGTGCCGAGGAGGACATCAAAAAAGAGCTGACTCTCCTATCAGAAAGGGTCGCTCTCAATCTCAATCAGCAAGAAAAAGCTGGAAAAATTGTCATTTTGAAAATCCGCTACGAGGACTTTTCAACTCTTACCAAACGAAAAAGTCTTGCTCAAAAAACACAGGATGCTGGTCAGATAAGCCAAATCGCCCTGCAACTCTATGAAGAGTTAAGCGAGAAAGAAAGAGGTGTCCGCCTGCTGGGGATTACCCTGACTGGATTTTAAAACCTTGAAGAGCTGCCCCTTCAAGGTTTTTTCTTATACAAACAGACGGACAAAACTGTAAAGTAGCAAAACACTACCAAGCACGATACGGTATTTACCGAAAAGAGTGAAGTCGTGTTTTTTCACATAGCTTGTCAAGAAACGAATAGCGATCATGCTGACTGCAAAAGCGACTCCCATCGCAACCAAGAGCAAGAACAATTGCCCAAAGCTCAAGAGCTGTCCTGCTTTTATAAATTTAAAAATCTTTAAGGCACTAGCTCCAAACATAACTGGAATTCCAAGATAGAAGGTAAATTCTGTCACAACAGAACGACTGGTTCCATTTAACAAACCACCGACAATCGTTGCACCAGAACGACTGGTCCCTGGTAAAAGAGCAAGAACTTGGAAGAGGCCGATATAGAAAGCTGTCGTGTAAGGAAGCTTGTCCAACTCTGTCACACTTGGCTCGATAGCACGCGCTTTATTGCGCTTTTCCAAATAGATAAAGGCAATCCCATAGATAATCAACATAAGAGCAACAGAGACCATGTTATGGAAGTGGGTGTCAAACCAATCATCAAATTTAAAGACGCCAAGTAAAGGCAAGGTCGCAATCAAGACCTTCAACCATAGTCTCCAAGTCTTACGAACTTCCTGCTTATCCTTAGTCTGTTTGAATGGATTGAGCTTGTTAAAGTAAATGACCATAACCGCTAAAATAGCACCAAGCTGAATCACGACATTAAACATAGACATAAAGGCTTCATTTTGATTTTGGTATTGGATAAACTCCTCTGCTAAAATCAAGTGCCCTGTACTGGAAATCGGCAACCATTCCGTAATTCCTTCAACAATTCCGAAGAAGATAGATTTTAAAATTTCAATAAGATACATAGATTACTCCTTTTTTCTATCTTCCATTATAGCATACTTTTTCAGTCTATGGCAGTTCTCTTTAAAAGGCGCCGATACTACCGCCACCTCCGCCTCCAGAGAAGCCACCGCCAGAACTTCCACTTCCAGAAGATACAGAGTAGGTACTTGCTGTATTTGCGACACTGGCATAATGGCTCATTTGCGCGCTTGAATGATAAAACATACTGTGCCAGCCATAAGCTACATAAAGATTGATATCTGGATTTCCCACTTTAATCTGATGAACCTTCATCAAATGGCTGACCTTGTCCGCATAGCCAAATAAGGTCGCATAGACCAAGAGGCGATTCCAGACCACAATACTTTCCAATTCAGCCTGATCCAATCGTGCAATCTCACGCAACATATTTTCAAAACTGGTCCAGAGATAGTAGACTTCTGCTCCTGCTTCATTTAGAACGCCATCACGATTATTTAGTCGAAGCTTCCAATAATAGAAAACAGCCAACACCAAACCTAGAAAACCAAGTATTGGCAAGAGGAGGTAAAGATAGCCATAAACATCCAAACTGTACAAGAACAAACCAAATCCGATAAATAGGGGCAAGATAGTCAAGACCCCCATACCCACTTGCAAGGCCTTTTCCCCACCAGTTAAAGGACGATAATAATCTGGAAGCCCCCAGAAGGAAACTCGACTTCTCACTCCTTCTTGCATCTGGTTCAATACTTCTTCAAAAGAAGATTTGAGCTGAAGCCCTCTTGCTTGAATCCGTTTTTCATCAGCAGCTTTAGCTCCGCGATAAAGACTATCAGATACCTTGTAATCCGCAAACAAATTGGAAAGAGCTGCTTCTTTTTTACCTGAAAAGGCCAGATTTAGACAGTCTCTCTCAAAACTGGATAAACCATCTTCTTTTACCAGCCTCAAGCCAACTGCATCTCCTTCTGAAATGATAGAGACATTCCCACGGTCTATCACATCTAGCAAGGTAGCTTGAATAAGTTGGTCAAAGGTGAATTTACCTGCTCCTTTGATTAGAGGACTCACTTCCTCCAAGGAGGTCGAGTAGACTGCTTCTGATAAAACCATAGGCTCTAATTCCATTGGTGGTTCATAGAGACGATGATTTTTAGCATATTTGACGGAAGGAGTGGTCTTTCTTCTATAAATAAAATAAAAGCAAATACTCAATAACAAGGAGATAGAAAGTATCGAAGGAAATACCCAAGTAACGAGTTGTTTACTTTGCTCTTTTTCTTTAACAATCGAGTCTTCTACCTTATTAAATTCTTCTAAACGATTTCCTTTCAAGCCCTGATCCCTAGCATTAGCAAAATCGGTCCGAGGCCAATAGGCATGCAATTCAACTCCACGCTTAGCCGGAAGATTGTCCAAACGAATAATATAATCAAGGTTACTCTTATCAATCGTTCCCTCTCTAAAGAGTTTTCCTGTATGGAAAAAGAGTTTTTCAGACCCCTTATCTCCCCTTACATGAAATTCAAACTTTCCAATAGTCCCTGAACTATCTGTTAAAGGTTGCCAATTTAATTCAGCAATGTCATCAT
The DNA here is from genome assembly GCF_013277475.1 of Streptococcus sp. k-628. Lineage (NCBI taxonomy): Bacteria > Bacillati > Bacillota > Bacilli > Lactobacillales > Streptococcaceae > Streptococcus > Streptococcus sp. k-628. The sequence continues at coordinate 21,452 of NZ_VMMZ01000053.1, read as the reverse complement.
AAAGGAAAAGCAAATTTTTTAAGTTCCATGTAAGGTCAACTTCAACTGTGTCGCCTTCTTGACCTGGATTATAAACTTTAACAGTATAACCATCTGCTCCTTCTATCACTTCGCTCGTAACATCTGTCAGTTCAGCACCATTTTTCGCGGCCTGAACCTTTGGATGAGGGTCAATGTCAAACCCACTAGGCATCTTGCCTGCACGTCCAAGTCCCACGATTTGGCCCTTAAAGTCCTCCTCAAACTGGTAAACTATCTTCTGTCTAAATTCTGCCGTATTATCTGCATGAATATACAAATCTCCTTGGTAGGAGTTTATCTTGAAATCAATGGCAAAAACAGAGAGTGGCAGAAGGCAAAACAAGCCTAGCACCAGTAAGAAAAAAGTTTTTTTCATCAACTAATCCCCCTTTTTATCTTTCTTATCATTATAGCATTTTTTCGTAAGTAAAGGCTTACTTATGTTGAAAAATTACGCATTTTTCGATAAAATAGGAGACGGTTATTTTTTAATAGATTAGAAATAGGAGAAATCATGAGAAAAATATACTTATCTATTTTCACAAGTCTCTTGCTGATGCTAGGACTTGTCAATGTTGCTCAAGCTGATGAATATTTACGCATCGGGATGGAAGCAGCATATGCTCCCTTTAACTGGACCCAGGATGATGATAGCAACGGAGCTGTCAAAATCGATGGAACCAACCAGTATGCTAACGGATACGATGTTCAAATCGCCAAGAAAATCGCTAAGGACTTAGGGAAAGAACCTTTGGTTGTTAAAACCAAGTGGGAAGGTCTAGTCCCTGCCCTTACTTCTGGTAAGATTGACATGATTATCGCAGGTATGAGTCCTACTGCTGAGCGCAAACAAGAAATTGCCTTTTCAAGCAGTTACTACACTAGCGAACCAGTTCTACTAGTCAAAAAAGATTCTGCCTACGCAAATGCTAAATCTTTAGATGACTTTAATGGTGCGAAAATCACTTCTCAACAAGGTGTTTACCTTTACGATTTGATTGCACAAATCCCAGGTGCTAAAAAAGAAACAGCCATGGGAGACTTCGCTCAAATGCGCCAAGCTCTTGAGGCTGGTGTCATCGATGCCTATGTTTCTGAACGCCCAGAAGCTCTGACTGCCGAAGCTGCGAACTCTAAGTTCAAGATGGTCCAAGTAGAACCAGGTTTCAAAACTGGGGAAGAAGATACAGCTATTGCCATTGGACTTCGTAAAAATGACAATCGTATTAGCCAAATCAATGCCAGCATTGAAACCATTTCAAAAGACGACCAGGTCGCCTTGATGGATCGTATGATCAAGGAACAACCTGCCGAAGCCACAACAACTGAAGAGACTAGCAGTAGTTTCTTTAGCCAAGTCGCTAAAATTCTTTCTGAAAACTGGCAACAACTCTTGCGTGGTGCTGGTATCACTCTTTTAATCTCTATCGTCGGAACAATTACAGGTCTCATTATTGGACTTGCCATTGGTGTCTTCCGTACTGCTCCTCTATCTGAAAATAAAGCCATTTATGGCTTACAAAAACTAGTCGGCTGGATCCTCAACGTCTACATTGAAATTTTCCGTGGTACACCAATGATTGTTCAATCGATGGTTATCTACTATGGAACTGCCCAAGCTTTCGGTATCAACCTTGACCGCACACTAGCTGCTATCTTCATCGTTTCAATCAATACCGGTGCCTACATGACTGAAATCGTTCGTGGTGGTATCCTGGCAGTTGACAAGGGACAATTTGAAGCAGCGACTGCTCTTGGTATGACTCATAACCAAACCATGCGTAAGATTGTCCTACCTCAAGTAGTCCGTAACATCCTACCAGCAACTGGTAATGAATTTGTCATCAATATCAAAGATACATCTGTATTGAACGTTATCTCTGTTGTCGAACTTTATTTCTCTGGAAATACCGTGGCAACTCAAACTTATCAATACTTCCAGACATTTACAATCATCGCCGTGATTTACTTTGTCCTCACCTTCACCGTAACACGTATCCTACGCTTCATCGAGCGCCGAATGGACATGGATACCTATACTACAGGTGCTAACCAAATGCAAACGGAGGATTTGAAATAATGACACAAGCAATCCTTGAAATTAAACACCTCAAAAAATCCTATGGCCAAAACGAAGTGCTAAAAGACATTTCACTCACTGTCCACAAGGGAGAGGTCATCTCTATCATCGGAAGCTCTGGAAGCGGGAAATCGACCTTCCTACGCTCCATTAACCTACTTGAAACGCCAACTGATGGACAAATCCTTTATCATGGACAAAACGTCCTCGAAAAAGGCTATGACCTCACGCAATACCGTGAAAAGTTAGGAATGGTTTTCCAATCCTTTAACCTCTTTGAAAATCTCAACGTGCTTGAAAACACAATTGTCGCTCAGACAACTGTTCTTAAACGCGAACGTACAGAAGCTGAAAAGATTGCCAAAGAAAATCTGGAAAAGGTCGGCATGGGAGAACGCTACTGGCAAGCGAAACCAAAACAACTCTCAGGGGGGCAAAAACAACGTGTGGCCATCGCTCGTGCCCTTTCAATGAATCCAGACGCTATTCTCTTTGATGAACCAACATCAGCTCTCGATCCAGAAATGGTTGGAGAAGTCCTCAAAATCATGCAAGATCTGGCTCAAGAAGGCTTGACTATGATTGTCGTAACCCATGAAATGGAATTTGCCCGTGATGTCTCTCACCGTGTTATCTTCATGGATAAAGGTGTGATTGCTGAAGAAGGCAAACCAGAAGACCTCTTCACCAATCCTAAAGAAGACCGTACAAAAGAGTTCCTTCAACGCTATCTCAAATAAAAAGAAAAGGCTGCATCAACCATGCAGTCTTTTTGCTGTTCAAAATGAAAAGGCAGATTCTCTATCTCTACTACTTGAGGGTCAAGAATCCGCCGTTATCCAAAGATTAATCTTCAAATTTTTCATGATTTTTTTCATAGAAATCAATTAGGCCTAGGGCTGTTTCAAATGAAATATTTTTTACTTTTGCACGACCCTGCGCCAGAGCAATGATAGACATTTCACGCGCATTCGTTTCTTTAGAGATACGGTAGCCTGTGATTTTCTTATCACGAACCCAGCCAACAACTGATTCTACTTTTTCAAAGTTTGACTTAGCCATGTTTTTCTCCTATTTTCTTCTTTACAATATTTAATTGTATACGTTTTTACTACTTTTGTCAATAAAAAAACATATATTCAACGAAAATAATTAGTTCAGAATTTTCTTACTTCCTTTTTAAAGCCGATAATATATAGGTTTTGCTAGCCTCTACACCATAAATATTTGCTAATAAAAATATTGTATTATTACCCTCTTGAGGTGCAAAATTATTCAAGCTTTTAAAAAAATGCTTCCCTATTTCCGTAAGATAGCTTATTTCTTCGATTTAATAACTGAATATGACAATCCTAACCTTTAGAAATCCAAGCATTCACTAGCTCAAAAACTCCTATCTTTCTTCCTCAAGAAATCATCTGATAGATAGCTATTCCTTATATTCTTCAAATCCATCACTCATTTGGATATTGAGGTGCTAACCTAAAACCAAACACCCGATTCTCTAAACCATCCTTAATAAAGATGACAAGACAGATAAGTTCAGTCAATTACTCATATATCCTTTTAATATGGTATGTTTGTCAATAAAAAGAAATCAAATCACATCTTAAAGACCGTGTGAGTTTACTTTTCAAAATAGATGGGAAATCAAAATGAAGGATGGAAATCTGAGCCAAACATCATAAATGCTATAATGAACAGAAGTAAGAATTGCACGATAAGCTTCCTAAAACCATAGGAATCGCCCCCTTTCTTCATCTTCATTATAGCACCTATACATCAGTTGTGCAAATAATATGATATTTTTTTATTAGTCCTCAGACAAGCATATTATAGAGCGTTTCATTACCATTTAAGTTAATATAAGCTGGATCAAAACCTTCCATGCGACGAATCAATCCTGCATAATCATGCTTATCCGCTAAGGCGATTCCGATCAATACTGGACCTGTTCCCTTGCTAGCTCGTTTGATATACTCAAAACGTGTGATATCATCATTTGGCCCCAGGATATCATTTACAAACTCACGCAATGCTCCTGGACGCTGTGGGAAATTGACCACAAAGTAATGCTTGATACCATCATAAATCAAGGCACGTTCTTCCATTTCTGGCATACGGTTGATATCATTATTTCCTCCAGAAATGATACAACAAATGGTTTTCCCCTTGATATATTCAGCTAAAACTTCTAAAGAAGCAATACTAGCCGCTCCAGCAGGTTCTGCGACAATCCCTTGCTTAGAGTAAAGGTCAATCAAGGTTTCAGAAATCAATCCCTCATCGACACCTACCAAAGTTTGAACATGTTGACGAGTTGCCTCATAGGTCAACTGTCCTACCTTTTGCACAGCAATCCCATCAGCAAATTTATCAATTTCCTTGAGTTTGACTGGACCACCAGCTTCAAAAGCAGCCTTCATAGAACGCGCTCCATTAGCCTCTACTCCGATAACCTCGATCTCTGGACTTGTTTCCTTAATATAAGTAGAAACCCCAGCAATGAGACCACCACCTCCAACAGGAACTAAGACAGCATCAAAATCAATCGATTCTTTTCGAGCTTCTTCTAAAATCTCATAAGCAACAGTCCCTTGGCCTGCTTGGACATGAGCATCATCAAAGGGATCAATAAAGGTACGATTTTCAGAAACTGTAAATTCTTGAGCTGCTTTAGCTGAGGCATCAAAGGTATCTCCAACTAGTTTAATGGTTACGAAATCCCCACCAAAAAAGCGAACTTGACCAATCTTTTGTTGCGGAGTAGTAATGGGCATAAAAATAGTAGCAGGAATTTTCATTTCATTACAGGTATAGGCTACTCCCTGCGCATGATTTCCCGCAGAGGCACAGACTACCCCACGCTCACGCTCTTCCTTGCTGAGTTGGGAAATGGCATAATAGGCACCACGAATTTTAAAGGAACGAACACGTTGGGCATTTTCCTTTTTCAAATAAATCTTAGCACCATACTTCTCCGATAAATAATGGTCATAATCAAGCGGTGTATTCACAACCACACCGTTCAAGACCTTGTGAGCCTTGATGATATCTTTTGAACTTAACATATAAAACCTCTTTTTCTATAAAAAACAGTCACTAATGACTGTTTTTTTAGTTATTCATCTCCAAAAACTTCAGCAACACTTTCATGATATTTATGAGCCATACGAATTGAAAACTCTTTAGGAAGTTCATAACGATTTGTAGAAATCCAATCATATAACCATTCTGCCAAACTTTCTTCACTATCATTACGATGGAAGATAAAATAGTTTAAAATTTCTTTATATTCTACATCATTCAAATCCAGCGTGTCTACAAATTGACTACGAGGAACAAAATTAGAATCTAATTTTCTTAGTTGATCTGTCAATTCTCCCAATTGTAAATCCAACTGAAAAAATAATTTTTGCAGTTGCCTATCAGTTTCATCACATCCTGTCTTGATAGAAAACAAATTGGTAATATTCATATGATTTCAACCCCTAAATAAGTACATCTAATATCCCACGAATAGCTGAAGCTAAAGTTTTCTCAAAATCCTTTGCTCTCTAATTAGTTATAGATTTTGAATGCATCATCGTCGTTTTTACCAACGAATGGCATTGCTTTACGCAATTCTGCACCAACTTTTTCAATTTCAAGGTTAGCTGCTTGTTCGCGGTAAGCAGTCAATTTTGGACGTCCAGCTTTATAGTCATTTACAAAGTCATTTGCAAATTTACCATTTTGGATATCTGCCAAGACAGCTTTCATGTTTTCTTTAACTTGTTCAGTGATTACACGTGGACCTGATACATAGTCACCGTACTCAGCAGTGTTTGAAATTGATTGACGCATTTTCTTGAATCCACCTTCGTAGATCAAGTCAACGATCAATTTCATTTCGTGAAGAACTTCAAAGTAAGCCAATTCTGGAGCGTAACCTGCTTCTGTCAAGACTTCGAAACCTGCTTCGATAAGGGCAGTCAAACCACCACAAAGTACAGCTTGTTCACCAAACAAATCTTCTTCAGTTTCTTCTTTGTATGTTGTTTCAAGAAGACCTACACGAGCTGCTCCAACACCTTTACACCAGTCCATAGCAATGTTTTTAGCATTTCCTGTTGCATCTTGATATACTGCGTAAAGAGCTGGAACACCAAATCCTTCTTCATAAGTACGGCGTACCAAGTGTCCTGGTCCTTTAGGTGCACACATAAAGACATCTACATCTGCAGGAACTTTGATAAACTCAAAGTGGATATTGAAACCATGAGCAAATCCAACGGCATTTCCAGCTTCCAAGTTTGGAGCGATTTCTGCTTCGTACAATTCTTGTTGGATTTCGTCTGGTGCCAAAATCATGATAACGTCAGCCAATTTAGTAGCTTCTGCTACTGTGTAAGTGTCAAATCCATCTTCTTTTGCTTTATCAAAAGATTTACCTGGACGTACACCGATAATGACATCGCGACCTGAATCACGCAAGTTTTGAGCATGCGCATGTCCTTGTGAACCATAACCGATAACGGCGATTTTTTTACCGTCAAGTGCTGCTACTTTAACATCTTTTTCGTATTCCATTTGAACTGCCATAGTTTTTCTCTCTTTTCTATCATTTATTGCCTTTTAGGCTGGTTTAACAAATTTAAAATATTTTTATACTCAATGAAAATCAAAGAGCAAATTAGGAAGCTAGCCGCAAGCTGTACTTGAGTACGGCAAGGCAAAGCTGACATGATTTGAATTTGATTTTCGAAGATTATTAATCACGGGTAAATCCAGTTGCACCCGTTCGAGCAATATTGCGAATACCGTATGGTCGAATGACTCGCAACAGTGCTTCGCTCTTTTCTGCATTTCCTGTCATTTGAATAGTAATCGAGCTTGGCGCTACGTCTACCACTGTTGCACGGAAAGGTTGAATAATCGCTAGAATCTCAGCTCGCTTCTCAGCTGGCGCTGACATCTTAACCAAAATTACCTCGCGCTCCAAATGAGGCTTGTCTGTAATATCACGAATGCGAATCACATCAATCTGACGATTAAGTTGCTTGATGATTTGCTCCACTTCATCATGTGAAGCTACATCAATAATAATAGTGATACGCGATACATTCGGATCTTCTGTCGCTCCAACAGAGATGCTTTCGATATTAACCTGACGACGAGATAGGACACCTGTAAAGCGATTGAGGACTCCTGAACGATTTTGTAGTTTGGCTGTTAACATTCTACGCATGGAACTTCACCCCCAACATCTCATGATTACTCTTACCAGCTGGTACCATTGGTAACACCTGTTCCTTACGAGAAATATCTACCTCGATTAGCATGGGAACATCCTCAGTGATCACTTCAAGATCTTGAGCCAAGGTCTCAGGATTGTCAAACTTATAGTTTTTAATACCGTAAGCTTGTGCCATCAATTGGAAATCTGGAAGGGTATCAAAGACTGACTCAGATGTTCTACCTTCATAGAAGGATTCCTGCCACTGGCGAACCATTCCAAGTGAGTGGTTGTTCAGCATAACCACCTTGATTGGCACCTTGTAAATGTTCAAAATAGCCAATTCCTGGTTAGTCATTTGGAAACCGCCATCCCCAACAAACAAGACTACTTCCTTATCTGGGTTGGCAATTTTGGCACCAATTGCTGCTGGAATTCCAAATCCCATGGTTCCTAAACCACCTGAAGTCACTAACTGACGTTCATTTTGGTAAGGATAATACTGGGCTGTCCACATTTGGTGTTGACCAACGTCTGTTACCACAATGGCATCTCCATTCGTCAATTCACCAATTCGTTCAATAACGGCTTGCGGTTGAACCACACGCTCTTTCTTGTCATAAGAACGAACACGGTTCTTGTCTTTAGTGACTTTTTCAATCCACTTTTCAGTATTGTTGTGAACTGTCGGTTCAGACAGCAACATTTGCAAGGCTTTCTTAGCATCTCCAACTACTGGAATATCCGCACTGATAATCTTTCCGATCTCGGCTGGGTCAATATCAATGTGGGCAACCTTAGCATTCTTAGCGAAGGTCTTAGGATTTCCTGTCAAGCGGTCATCGAAACGGCAACCAATACTAATCATAAAGTCCGCTTCTGTCATGGCAATATTAGCTGCGAATGACCCGTGCATGCCTCCCATTCCAAGAAAGAGTGGGTGACTCGTTGCAATCGTTCCTTGTCCCAAAAGACTGGTTACCACTGGAATTTGATAGCGTTCTGCAAATTCATTTAATTCTGCCGCAGCCTCAGCATAACTAATTCCACCACCAGTCAGCAAGACTGGCTTTTTAGCCTTGGATAATTGCTTCAAAATTTTCTTGATTTGCATATCATTCGGCTCAAGAGTCGGTTGATAACTTGGTAGGTTCACTTCTGGTGAATAAATGAAGTCTGTTTCTAAAGCAGATACGTCTTTAGGTAGGTCAATTACAACTGGCCCTGGTCGACCTGTAGTTGCGATATGAACAGCTTCCGTAATGATACGAGGAATATCAGCTGTCTCACGAACTTGGTAATTGTACTTAGTGATTGGCATGGTAATTCCCACGATGTCTGCCTCCTGAAAGGCATCCTTCCCAATACCTGCTCGCGCCACCTGACCTGTAAAGACCAAAAGGGGAACACTATCGCTCATGGCATCCGCAATCCCTGTAATGGCATTTGTTGCTCCCGGTCCGCTAGTGACGACGGCAACACCCAACTTTCCAGTTGATTTGGCATAACCTTCAGCTTCATGCAGACAACCTTGCTCATGGCGTCCTAGAATGTGGCGAATGCCTTTAAAATTATATATCGCATCATAAAAAGGCAAGACAGCACCACCAGGATAACCAAAGATGGTATCAATTCCTAAATCACGAAGTGTTTCCAAAACTAGCTCCGACCCCGTCTTAGGAGATTCTAAACTGATTTTCTCCATTGTTCCCCTTTCTTTCCTCTTAAAAATAACTTGTTACTATCATACCATTTTTTCAAGATTTTTCAAGAGAAAAGAAGAAATTTTCTGAATTTTCTATTTTAACGTTTATTTATGAATATTATTTTTGTTTTTATTTAAAAGATACCGATTTCATTATTTAAAAAGAAAAAAGAACTGATTTCTCAGTCCTTCATTAATCTTATTCCACACTAAATAGGTATGGGTAAACAGGTTGTTGACCTTGGTGAATCTCGACTTCAACGTCTTCGAATTCTTCTGCGATTTCTTGAGCAATTTCATTGGCAAGTTCTTCGCTTCCATCTTCACCGACATAAAAGGTTACGATTTCACTATCTTCATCCAACATATGTTTCAAGGTTTCTGTCAAGGTTTGGTGCATGTCAGGGTTTGACACGAGGATTTTCCCATCCACCATACCTAGATTATCGTTTTCATGGATTTCTAAGCCATCAATGGTTGTATCACGCACAGCTGTTGTGACGCTTCCACTAACGACATCGCTAAGAGCTGCAGTCATACGCTCTTGGTTTTCTTCGATGGACTTGCTTGGATCAAAGGCAAGAAGACTTGTCAAACCTTGAGGAAGAGTACGAGCTTCCACCACTACTGCTGGTTGCTCCAAAACTTCTGCTGCAGATTGAGCCGCCATAAAGATATTTTTGTTGTTTGGCAGGAAGATGATGTTACGGGCATTGACCTGTTCAACAGCCTTGATAAAGTCTTCTGTTGAAGGGTTCATAGTTTGACCGCCTTCGATAACATAATCCACACCTTGAGAACGGAAGATATCTGCTAGGCCTTTACCAGCCACCACAGCAATCAAAGCATACTCTTTTTCTTCAGCAGGCTTGCTAACTTGAGTAGCTTCTTTCTCAACCTGTGCTTCGTGTTGGTTGCGCATATTGTCAACTTTTACCTTGACCAAGCTACCATATTTGAGTCCTTCTTGCATAACAAGTCCTGGATCTTCTGTATGGACATGGACTTTGACAATTTCATCATCATTGACAACAAGGAGAGAATCCCCAAGTTCATTCAAGTAGTTACGGAACTCGTCGTAATCAAAATCTTTGGCATAGGTTGGACCTTGCTTAAGAGCTACCATGATTTCAGTACAGTAACCAAAGGTAATGTCCTCAGTCGCTACGTGACCAGCTACAGACTTGTGGTGCTCCGCATTGATCATCTCACTCATGTTGGCAGGAGTGGCTACAAAGTCCTCAGATGCAATATATTCGCCAGTAAGGGCTGAAAGGAAACCTTCGTAGATGAAGACCAACCCTTGACCACCTGAGTCCACAACGCCAACTTCCTTCAAGACTGGAAGCATGTCTGGCGTTTTAGCTAGAGCTGTTTTAGCACCTTCTAAAGCTGCACGCATGACTTCAACAGCGTCATCTGTTTGCTCAGCTTTTTTCTTAGCACCGATAGCAGCACCACGAGAAACTGTCAAAATCGTTCCTTCAACTGGCTTCATCACTGCCTTATAGGCAACTTCCACACCTGATTGGAAGGCAAGGGCCAAGTCTTGACCTGTTAACTCGTCTTTATCCTTGATAGCTTGTGAAAATCCACGGAAAAGCTGAGATGTAATAACTCCTGAGTTCCCACGCGCACCCATCAAAAGACCTTTGGCAAGAATGCTCGCTACCTCGCCAACTGTAGAAGCTGGCTTGTCTGCAACTTCTTTGGCTCCATTTTCAATGGTCATCCCCATATTTGTCCCAGTATCTCCATCTGGAACTGGAAAGACGTTTAATGAATTGACATATTCAGCTTGCTTATTCAAGCGAGTTGATGCAGCCTGCACCATTTCTTGAAATAAGCTAGTAGTTATTTTTGACACGGTTATTCTCCTACAACTTTGATATTTTGAATGTAGACATTTACAGTCTGAGCAGTAATTCCAAGCTGGTTTTCCAAGCTAAAGGCAACACGCTCTTGAATGTTTTTTGACACTTCACTAATCTTTGTTCCGTAGCTCAACACGGTATACACATCAACTGCAATGCTGCCATCTTCGGCTGCCTTTACGACGACACCTTTGGAATAATTTTCCTTACCTAGAAGGGCTTGAAAATTATCTTTGAGGGCATTTTTACTAGCCATACCGACCACACCAAAAATCTCAGTTGTTGCACCGCCTACGACAGTTGCAATCACTTCATCTGTTAGTTCGATTTGACCATCTTTTGTATTAATTTTTACAGTCATCCTTTTTACCTCAACTAGTTGATACTCTATTTTATCATATTTCAGCCCAAGTGTAAAAGCAGAATACTGTATCAGCGGATATTTACTCTGCTTTTAAAATGATTTTTTCGCTATGACAAAAGAAAAAGACCCTGAGGTCTCCTTACTTTTATTATTAAACGCGTTCAACTTTACCTGATTTCAAAGCACGAGCTGAAGCCCAAACTTTTTTAGGTTTACCATCGATAAGAACAGTAACTTTTTGAAGGTTTGGTTTTACGGCACGTTTTGTTTGGTTCATCGCGTGTGAACGGTTGTTTCCTGATACAGTCTTACGACCTGTAAAGTAACATACTTTAGCCATTTGTGTTTTCCTCCTATTAGATCTAATATAGCGGATGTGCTAGCACCACATACCGTACTATGTTATCACACTTTCTTCATTTTTGCAAGGGAATTAGAAGATTTTTTTATTTATTTGTGATTCGAATGTGATAATGTCTTTAGTAAATCGAACGTGAAAATATCCCATTTGGTAGAATAGTCATACGAAAAGGATCCAGCTAAATATGAATGAAATGAAAAAATATCTTGTGATAAAAGCTATTGCCCAAGGAAAGAAAACAAAGAAACGGGTTTGTGTCGAACTCAATCTTTCTGAAAGACAAATCAATCGTCTGCTACTAGCCTATCAACAGAAAGGAAAAGAAGCCTTCAGACACGGAAACAGAGAATTGGAAGATTTTTTATTTGTGTCTTAAATCAGATCTTACGTTACATTTTCTGCTCTTCACATGTCATTGTTGATTAACAAAAAAACAGCATTGAAAATAGGTGTATAAAAATCATCTCTAACTGCTACTAAGGAGATGCCTGTCAAGTCTAAGTACCACAGCTCTTCTATCGGTTTTCTTACGATAATATCCGAGTCTAAATACAGTACACGAACCTCACTTACATACTTAGGGACAAAATACCTAAATAAGGTAGCGTAAGAAAGTCCCTCAAAGGGTAAACGATAATCTTTCAGAATACTACTGTCAATCGGAAGATCATCATTAAAAATATAAAACCTCCGATTATCATAATGAACACACAGGGATTTTATTGTTGTTTCAACTTTATTCATACTGAGCATTACCTGCGCCTAAGACAATCGCTTTTTTCTCTTCTTTCACTCTTTATCTCATTTCTTTTTATTCCCATCATACGTTTCTACTTAACCATTATTTTCGCCCATTCGTTCGTAAAACTATACCAGTGGAGATTTTAGATGAAGTCCCATTACGATTTATAATTTTTACATTAACACGGGGCTTGGCAAATCGATTTCATTTGCCAAACGTAGTTAGTAAGGCAGGTAGCTAGGCTACCTACTTTCTGCTACAACGGAAAAATCCACGAATCAATATCATTCGTGGATTTTTCCTAGTGAAGCGTTTAGGTAAGGCTATTTTTTACACCATGACACAGAGCTTGGCAAATCGATTCTAGTTGCCAAACATAGTTAGTGAGGCAGGTAGCTAGACCGCTCACTACCAGTTACGACGTGAAGTTTTACGAATCGATATTATTCGAAAAACTTTACTAGTGGAGCGCCTAGCCAAGTTCCATAGAAACTTGGCGTTAGTTACTTAGATTGTTACACAATCAAATAAATTTACTGAACTACGACACTGAGTTTTACAAATCAATTCCATTTGTAAAACTCAGTTAGCGAGGCAGTTAGCTAGGCTACCTACTTTCTGCTACGACGGAAAAGTCCACGAATCGATACCATTCGTGGATTTTTCCTAGTGAAGCGTTTAGGTAAGCCGCCATAGCGGTTACCGTCAAATGACAGCAACTTTATGTTGCTAGTCATTTGTAACGATTTACATCTTCTCTTCCAACTCTACGTCTGGATACTTGTCCGCAAACCAGCGAAGGGCAAAGCCATTTTCAAAGAGGAAGACTGGTTGGTCAAAACGGTCTTTAGCCAAGATATTGCGGCTTGACGACATGCGTTCATCCAAGTCTTCAGGCTTGATCCAACGAACGGTCTTTTTACCCATTGGGCTCATGACCACTTCCGCATTGTACTCACCTTCCATACGGTGTTTAAAGACTTCAAACTGGAGTTGACCAACAGCACCCAGCATATACTCGCCTGTTTGGTAATTCTTATAAAGCTGAATGGCTCCTTCTTGTACCAATTGCTCAATCCCCTTGTGGAAGGATTTTTGCTTCATGACATTCTTGGCAGAAACTTTCATGAAAATTTCAGGGGTAAAGGTTGGCAGTGGTTCAAACTCAAACTTATTTTTTCCAACTGTTAAAGTGTCCCCAACCTGATAAGTACCGGTATCGTAAACCCCGATAATATCACCTGCCACGGCATTGGTCACATTCTCACGACTTTCCGCCATAAACTGAGTGACATTCGACAGTTTAGCCCCCTTACCAGTACGAGGCAGATTAACACTCATACCGCGCTCAAATTCACCTGATACGATACGGACAAAGGCAATACGGTCACGGTGACGAGGGTCCATGTTGGCTTGGATTTTAAAGACAAATCCTGAGAAATCCTTGTCGTGAGGATCCACAATTTCGCCATCTGTTTTCTTGTGTCCATGTGGTTCTGGAGCAAACTTAAGGAAAGTCTCAAGGAAGGTCTGAACACCAAAGTTTGTCAGGGCTGAACCGAAGAAGACAGGTGTCAATTCTCCAGCAAGGATAGCTTCCTCTGAAAACTCATTTCCAGCTTCATTTAAAAGCTCAATATCATCCTTGACTTGCTCGTAGAAAGGATTGCTACCAAAAAGCTTGTCCCCATCTTCTAAACTTGCAAAACGCTCATCCCCTTTATATAGCTCCAAACGTTGATTATAAAGGTCATACAAGCCTTCAAAGGCTTTCCCCATCCCGATCGGCCAGTTCATCGGGTAGCTAGCAATTCCCAAGACTTCTTCCAATTCTTGCAAGAGGTCCAGTGGCTCACGTCCGTCACGGTCCAACTTGTTCATAAAGGTAAAGATTGGAATACCACGATGTTTCACAACCTCAAATAATTTCTTGGTTTGAGCCTCGATACCCTTGGCAGAGTCCACGACCATGACCGCAGCATCCACCGCCATCAAGGTACGATAGGTATCTTCTGAGAAGTCCTCGTGCCCTGGTGTGTCGAGGATATTGACGCGCTTGCCATCGTAGTCAAACTGCATCACAGATGAAGTAACGGAAATCCCACGTTGCTTCTCAATATCCATCCAGTCAGACTTGGCAAAAGTCCCTGTTTTCTTCCCTTTTACAGTACCAGCCTCACGAATCTCGCCCCCAAAGTAGAGCAACTGCTCAGTAATAGTAGTTTTCCCCGCATCCGGGTGGGAGATGATAGCAAAGGTACGACGTTTCTTAATTTCTTCTTGAATATTCATAAGTTCTCTTTCTTTGATTCTCTATTTTTCTTGTTTCAATAGCTAAGAATGATTTCTACATTGGATTTTACCATTCCTTTCAACACTCCATTATATCGGATTTTAGCATTTTTTTCAATTTCTATTTCTTTTCACTTCCCCTTCCCTTATTTATAGGAAAATATGGTAAAATAGAACAGACTAAAAATCATCATTTCACGAAAGGATGCAAGATGAAAATTACGCAAGAAGAGGTAACACACGTTGCCAATCTTTCAAAATTAAGATTCTCTGAAGAAGAAACTGCCGCCTTTGCGACTACCTTGTCTAAGATTGTTGACATGGTTGAGTTGCTAGGCGAAGTCGACACAACTGGTGTTGCACCTACTACAACTATGGCTGACCGCAAGACTGTACTCCGCCCTGATGTGGCTGAAGAAGGAACAGACCGTGATCGCTTGTTTAAAAACGTACCTGAAAAAGACAACTACTATATCAAGGTACCAGCTATCCTAGACGATGGAGGAGATGCCTAATGACTTTCAACAATAAAACCATTGAAGACTTGCACAATCTCCTTGTTTCTAAGGAAGTTTCTGCAACAGAATTAACCCAAGCCACGCTTGAAGATATCAAGTCTCGCGAGACAGCTATCAACGCTTTTGTCACCATCGCTGAGGAGCAGGCTCTTGCTCAAGCCAAAGCTATTGACCAAGCTGGAATTGATGCTGATAATGTCCTTTCAGGAATTCCATTGGCTGTTAAGGACAATATCTCTACTGACGGTATTCTCACAACTGCAGCCTCAAAAATGCTCTACAACTATGAGCCAATCTTTGATGCGACAGCCGTTTCCAATGCAAAAACCAAGGGCATGATTGTCGTAGGGAAAACCAACATGGACGAATTTGCCATGGGGGGGTCAGGTGAAACTTCTCACTACGGTGCCACTAAAAATGCTTGGGACCACAGCAAGGTTCCTGGTGGATCATCAAGTGGTTCTGCTGCAGCTGTAGCCTCAGGACAAGTCCGCTTGTCACTTGGTTCTGATACGGGTGGTTCTATCCGCCAACCAGCTGCCTTCAACGGGATCGTTGGTCTCAAACCAACCTACGGAACAGTTTCTCGTTTCGGCCTCATTGCCTTTGGTAGTTCATTAGACCAAATCGGACCTTTCGCACCAACTGTTAAGGAAAATGCTCTCTTGCTCAACGCTATTACTAGCGAAGATGCCAAAGACTCTACTTCTGCTCCTGTCCGCATCGCCGACTTTACTTCAAAAATCGGCCAAGACATCAAAGGCATGAAAATCGCTTTGCCTAAAGAATACCTCGGTGAAGGGATTGACCCAGAGGTTAAGGAAACCATTCTTAATGCAGCCAAACACTTTGAAAAACTTGGTGCTATCGTCGAAGAAGTCAGCCTTCCTCACTCTAAATACGGAGTTGCAGTTTACTACATCATCGCTTCATCTGAAGCTTCATCAAACTTGCAACGTTTTGACGGTATCCGTTACGGCTACCGCGCAGAAGATGCAACCAACCTTGATGAAATCTATGTAAACAGCCGTAGCCAAGGTTTTGGTGAAGAAGTGAAACGTCGTATCATGCTAGGTACATTCAGTCTTTCATCAGGTTACTACGATGCTTACTACAAGAAAGCTGGTCAGGTCCGTACCCTTATCATCCAAGATTTCGAACAAGTCTTCGCGGATTATGACTTGATTTTGGGACCAACTGCTCCAAGTGTTGCCTATGACTTGGATTCACTCAACCACGACCCCGTTGCCATGTACTTGGCTGACCTCTTGACCATCCCAGTCAACTTAGCTGGTCTACCAGGAATTTCGATTCCAGCTGGATTCTCTCAAGGTCTACCAGTCGGTCTGCAATTGATTGGTCCTAAGTACTCTGAGGAAACCATTTACCAAGCTGCTGCTGCTTTTGAGGCGACAACAGACTACCACAAACAACAACCCGTGATTTTTGGAGGTGACAACTAATGAACTTTGAAACAGTCATTGGACTTGAAGTCCACGTAGAGCTCAACACCAATTCAAAAATCTTCTCACCTACTTCTGCCCACTTTGGAAATGACCAAAATGCCAACACCAACGTGATTGACTGGTCTTTCCCAGGAGTTCTGCCAGTTCTCAATAAAGGTGTTGTTGATGCCGGTATCAAGGCTGCCCTTGCCATCAACATGGACATCCACAAAAAGATGCACTTTGACCGCAAGAACTACTTCTATCCTGATAATCCTAAAGCCTACCAAATTTCTCAGTTTGATGAGCCAATCGGTTACAATGGATGGATTGAAGTGGAGCTAGAAGATGGTACAACTAAGAAAATCGGTATCGAACGTGCACACCTAGAGGAAGACGCTGGTAAAAACACCCACGGTACAGATGGCTACTCTTATGTTGACCTCAACCGCCAAGGGGTGCCTTTGATTGAGATTGTATCTGAAGCTGACATGCGCTCGCCAGAAGAAGCCTATGCTTATCTGACGGCCCTCAAGGAAGTCATCCAGTACGCTGGCATTTCTGACGTTAAGATGGAAGAAGGTTCTATGCGTGTGGATGCTAATATTTCTCTTCGTCCTTATGGTCAAGAAAAATTCGGTACCAAGACTGAGTTGAAGAACCTTAACTCCTTCTCAAATGTTCGCAAGGGTCTTGAATACGAAGTCCAACGTCAAGCCGAAATCCTTCGCTCAGGTGGTCAAATTCGCCAAGAAACCCGCCGTTACGATGAAGCTAACAAAGCAACCATCCTCATGCGTGTCAAGGAAGGCGCTGCTGACTACCGCTACTTCCCAGAACCAGACCTACCGCTCTTTGAAATCTCAGACGAGTGGATTGAGGAAATGCGTACTGAATTGCCAGAGTTTCCAAAGAAACGCCGTGCACGTTATGTATCTGACCTTGGCTTGTCAGACTACGATGCTAGCCAGTTGACTGCAAATAAAGTCACTTCTGATTTCTTTGAAAAAGCTGTTGCCCTCGGTGGCGATGCCAAACAAGTCTCTAACTGGCTCCAAGGAGAAGTTGCTCAGTTCTTGAATGCCGAAGGCAAGACACTAGAACAAATCAAATTGACACCAGAAAACTTGGTTGAAATGATTGCCATCATCGAAGACGGCACGATCTCTTCTAAGATTGCCAAGAAAGTCTTTGTCCACCTGGCTAAAAATGGTGGTGGCGCTCGTGAATACGTGGAAAAAGCAGGCATGGTCCAAATCTCAGATCCAGCTGTCTTGATTCCAATTATCCACCAAGTCTTTGCCGATAACGAAGCTGCCGTTGCCGACTTCAAGTCAGGCAAACGCAACGCAGACAAGGCCTTCACAGGCTTCCTTATGAAAGCAACCAAAGGCCAAGCCAACCCACAAGTCGCCCTTAAGCTTCTTGCCCAGGAATTGGCGAAGTTGAAAGAAGAGTAATATGTAAAAGAAACCAGCCCTGAGGTCAATGTCATTAAGTTAAGAAATTCAAATACAATTCTGTATTTGGGTTTCTTTTTTATGTGATAAACTATAATTAAGGAGGTATTTCCCATGATAAAACAGATAAAAGCCCACTTGGATAAGAGCATTCAGAGTATCATTGGTCAAAAAGTTGAGTTCGTCAAACAAGATGAACAGGCCTTTACTCGTAAAAGAAGTTTATCACTAGAAACTATGATTCGTACCATTCTGGGAATGGGAGGGAAATCACTGTCAAAAGAATTACTAGATGCCAGACTGACAGTTTCAAATTCAGCCTTTGTTCAAAGACGCTATCAGATAAAACCTGAGGCTTTCTATGCCCTATTTAAAGAATTTACAGAACCTATTCCACTTAATACTGATTTTCCAATATTCGCTGCAGATGGGAGCGATATCTGTATTCCTCGAAATCCCTTGGATACAGAAACCTTTATCCAAACCAAAAAGGATGTTAAATCCTATAATCTCATACACATAAATGCCCTATACGACTTGACGACTGGAGTGTATAGAGATGTTTCTATTCAAGACAAACATACGCAACATGAGCGCTTAGCTCTGATTCAGATGATGGAGGCTTCTCCCTTTCGAGAAAGCTCTTGTTATCATGGATAGAGGCTATGAAAGTTACAATCTCATGGCTCATTTTCAAGAAAAAGGTTGGCTTTATATCATCCGTATTCGAGACGGAAAACAATCCATGCATTCCTCCTTCAACTTGCCAAATACAGAGTGTTTTGATCAAACATTTTCTCTAGTATTATCACGAAAGCAAACCAATCAGCTCAAAAAACTTTATCGTGATTTCCCCAATGACTATCATTTTATTCCACACAATTCTACTTTTGATTTTCTTCCAGAAACAAGTCAAAAACAGGTTCCTGTAGCACTCTATGAGCTTCCTTTTCGTATGGTGCGTTTAGAAGTGGAAGAAGGAAAATACGAAACTTTAGTGACAAATACAGACTATTCAGTCCAAGAATTAAAAAATCTCTACGCCAGTAGATGGGGCATAGAGACTAGTTTTCGTGACCTGAAATACAGTGTTGGCTTGGTCAATTTTCATGCAAAAAAGAAGGAAGGGATTCTCCAAGAAATCTTTGCTCGTTTTACAAATTTTAACTTTTGTCGTTGGGTAACCTCGCAAATTGCCATCAACAGTAGTCACAAAAATCAAAGATATAAAGTGTGTTTCTCAGATGCGGCTTATGCCTGCCGTTTATTTTTAAACGGTTCCCTTTCTTCCCTCCAGTTGAAAAACTACCTCAAGAAACAGTTATCTATTATTCGATCGAATCGAAAATATCCAAGAAAGATAAAGGCTCAATCGGTAGTTGATTTCATCTATAGAGTAACATAAATCTCAAAAAATAGGATGAAAAAACCTTTATTTGTCATGCAAAAAAACAGAAGATGCGATAGAAAATCACTTCGATGACCTCAATCGTATCTCCTATTCAAGTAGTTAGATCACTAACTTAATGACATTGGCCCTGAGGTTGGTTTTTTTCTCCCTACCAAATCCCATTAACTATTTTGGCTTTATTTCCAGAAGATTTTATGGTAAAATGAAGAGTAATAATATTTATTAAAGAGGTAAAAACATGATTGAAGCAAGCAAATTGAAAGCTGGTATGACATTTGAAACTGCAGACGGAAAATTGATCCGCGTTTTGGAAGCTAGCCACCACAAACCAGGTAAAGGGAACACAATCATGCGTATGAAATTGCGTGATGTCCGTACTGGTTCTACATTTGATACAAGCTACCGTCCAGAAGAAAAATTCGAACAAGCTATTATCGAGACTGTTCCAGCTCAATACTTGTACAAAATGGATGAAACTGCCTACTTCATGAACACTGAAACTTACGACCAATACGAAATTCCAGTCGTAAACGTTGAAAATGAATTGCTTTACATCCTTGAAAACTCTGATGTGAAAATCCAATTCTACGGAACTGAAGTAATCGGTGTAACTGTACCAACTACTGTTGAATTGACAGTTGCTGAAACACAACCATCTATCAAAGGTGCTACTGTTACAGGTTCTGGTAAACCAGCGACTATGGAAACTGGACTTGTTGTCAACGTTCCAGACTTTATCGAAGCTGGACAAAAATTGATCATCAACACTGCAGAAGGAACTTACGTTTCTCGTGCCTAATCTCTAGAAAGAGGTCATTCTATGGGAATTGAAGAACAATTTGGCGAAATCGTTATCGCTCCACGTGTACTTGAAAAAATCATTGCCATCGCAACCGCTAAAGTTGATGGTGTCCACTCATTTTCAAACAAATCCGTATCTGATACCCTATCAAAACTCTCTCTTGGTCGTGGCGTCTACTTAAAAGAAAGCAACGAAGAGCTAACTGCTGACATCTATCTCTACCTTGAGTACGGTGTGAAAGTACCAAAAGTTGCTCTTGCTATTCAAAAAGCAGTCAAAGATGCTGTCCGTGATATGGCTGATGTGGAACTTGCTGCTGTCAACATCCATGTTGCAGGAATCGTTCCAGATAAAACACCAAAACCTGAGTTGAAAGATCTATTTAACGAGGACTTCCTCAATGACTAGTCCATTATTAGAATCTAGACGTGAACTTCGTAAATGCGCTTTTCAAGCTCTCATGAGCCTTGAATTCGGCACAGATATGGAAACAGCTTGTCACTTTGCCTACACGCATGACCGTGAAGATGCAGATGTGCAAATCCCAGCCTTTCTTCTAAACTTGGTTTCTGGTATCCAAGCTCAAAAAGAAGAGTTGGATAAACAAATCAACCAGCACCTCAAGTCAGGCTGGACAGTTGAACGCTTGACCTTGGTCGAAAAAAACTTACTACGCTTGGGTATCTTTGAAATTACATCATTTGATACACCTCAGCTGGTAGCAGTCAATGAAGCTATTGAACTTGCTAAGAATTTTTCAGATCAAAAATCAGCCCGTTTTATCAACGGACTGCTTAGTCAATTTGTGACAGAAGAAAATGAATAATCAAAAAGGTGTTTGGTCTTCCAAGCACCTTTTACTTCGTCCTTTATACAGAGTAATACTCTTCAAAAATCTCTTCAAACCGCGTCAACGTCGCCTTGCCGTATAGATGTTACTGACTTCGTCAGTTCTATCTGCAACCTCAAAACAGTGTTTTGAGCAGCCTGCGGCTAGTTTCCTAGTTTGCTCTTTGATTTTCATTGAGTATAAGATGTGACAACGTGAAAATCGTTAGAGTATTTTATATAGAATATACATGGGAATGGGGCTTACTCCCATTCCCATATTTAATAGAAAAAGAGGAATTCAATGCTACATTATACAAAAGAAGACTTG
>NZ_VMMZ01000052.1:0-33517 GCF_013277475.1 Streptococcus sp. k-628 | reverse complement strand
TAATAGTTTAATTGAATTTAAATGAGTTTGGGAATACTATCCAAGCTCATTTTTTCTCAGACTGCAAGCAGTTCATCAATAAGAATTATACTCTTCGAAAATCTCTTCAAACCACGTCAGCGTCTCCTTGCCGTAGGTATATGTTACTGACTTCGTCAGTTCTATCTACAACCTCAAAACAGTGTTTTGAGCAACCTGCGGCTTGCTTCCTAGTTTGCTCTTTGATTTTCATTGAGTATAAGAAACCAATTCTATTTCTTCCTTCAAAGCAAACAGGTTTTTCCTATTTAAAACCGAGCAAGAAAAGTAAAGACAGCTCCAAAATCAACCTATTAAAAAACTTGAGCTTTGGCACTCAAGTTTTTAGAAGTTCTTTTAATCTATGGTATTATTTTATCATCTATTCTTTTAGCCATTTTTCCTAAAAATACAGGCAGTAGAAGGCCAACCATGACTAAAAAGGATCCTAGATAAAGAAATGTTACCACAAAGCCTAAATTGTCAATCAACCAGCCTGTCAGTGGGAAGAAGACAATCATACTCAGGCTAAACATCATAGAGTAGACACTCAGCATGGTTGCCCTTACTTCGCTTGGGAGCCGCTCTTGCAAATCATTGTCAAAAATCGGCTGAAAAAGAGCATATAGAGCATTACTAATCAAATAGATCAAAATATAGATTAGAGGTGTTCCAAAGTAGGACAGCAGGTAGGTAACTCCAGTCAGCAGGACGAGGACAGGGAAAAGCTTCAAGGCAGCATAGTTCTTTCCAATCCTACTCGCTAGATAGACTGCGACGATATTCAAGAGACTTCCAAGTAGCATAACTGCTGAAATTTGCCAACCACTTAAATCTGGTAACTGATTTTGATAGTAAAAATAAAACATGCACATGAGTACTCCGACAATCTGAGACAAAATCATCCAGTTGAACAGCATGGGATTTCGCTTCAACTCATCCTTAACAGTCCAAATAATCTGTTTCATGGTCACACTATCAGCTTTTTCTAGCTTGACACTAGGTTCTTTCAGCATCCAAATCAGGAAAAGAACTATGATAGAAGTCGCAATCATGATATAGTAGGTCAGGTGCAATTGACCATGGACAAAAAATCCCGCCAACACTGTCCCCAAAGACCGAGTTCCTTCTGACACTCCTGATAGAAAACTTGAAATGGATAGATAACGCTCCTTTAGTCCAGCCTCTACAGCCGAGTCATAGACCATTGCTGCGCTTGTTCCCGAATCAAAATTATAAGACAAGGCACTCACCGCCATAGCTAGTGCATAAATCCAAAAATTTCCCTGCCCAGCCAACATGAGAATAGAAGACACAATCCCTGCTATTCGACTTAAATAAAGATTGGTCTTATAGGAATAGCGGTCAGCTAACATACCAGATGGAATTTCACAGAGAAGACTGGTCGTATGAAAAATACTCTCCAGAAGTCCAATCTGCCAAAGAGACATTCCGTTTTGACTGAGAAAGAGAATCCAAAAACTGGTAATCCCTAAAAATGCAAAAAACTCAACTCCGGCCATCAGGCCAATATTTTTCCGATAATTTCTTATTAACATCTTTTCTCCTTTAACAAGTGTATTATTATTTCTTTTGTCCGTCACTTGTTAATCTGTGCTTTACATGATCTCCACCCCTTTTTAGAAGCATCTTCAATGCCATTATTGTTCCTTTAATGATTTATGAAATGATACCGGAAAATAGCTGTTCTGCGGTTTCTATTGCGAGTTTTCTTGTTTATTTTAGCACTTATGTCATCATATTACAAGAGAATATAGGAACAATCGCACTTTATTTCTTCCTTCAAAGCAAACCAGAATCCAAAAAACAGTTCTTACTTTTCCAGTGGCAACTGACCAGAGCTTCTGTAATTTTATAATTTTCAAATAAACTCTGAGCAAATTTCTTGCAAGTCCTTTTGTTTTGTTGTAATATATTTCATAACAACGAGAGAGCTCTCGGAAATTTAAGAAAAAGGAGACACATCATGTCTAAAAAAGTATTATTTATCGTCGGATCACTACGTCAAGGTTCTTTCAACCACCAAATGGCGCTCGAAGCTGAGAAAGCACTTGCTGGTAAAGCAGAAGTTAGCTACCTTGATTATTCAGGCCTTCCTCTCTTCAGCCAAGATTTAGAAGTTCCAACTCATCCAGCTGTAGCTGCTGCTCGTGAAGCAGTTCTCGCTGCTGATGCCATCTGGATCTTCTCTCCAGTCTACAACTTCTCTATCCCTGGTACAGTGAAGAACTTGCTTGACTGGCTATCTCGTGCCCTTGACTTGTCTGATACACGCAGCTCTTCTGCCCTTCAAGACAAGTTTGTCACAGTATCATCTGTAGCCAATGCAGGTCACGATCAACTCTTCGCTATTTACAAAGACCTCTTGCCATTTATCCGTACGCAAATCGTTGGTGATTTCACTGCTGCACGTGTTAATGACTCTGCTTGGGCAGACGGAAAATTGGTTCTCGAAGAAACAGTCCTAAACTCACTTGAAAAACAAGCGGAAGACTTAGTCGAAGCTATCAAGTAACTAAAGTAACTAACATAATAAAAGCGAACAAGACTACTTTTCTGACACTCAGAAGACTAGCTTGTTCGCTTTTTTTCTCATTTATAAACTAAAATAGCTGATGATACATATTGTCCAATACAAAATATCTTTTCATACTTCCTTTACAAAAACCAATTCCTGTGGCTGTGACAGGTCTTCTCGGTAGTTAAATCCTGCAAAGCTTAAGCGGCGAGCTTCCTCAACCGTCTGTACTTGATTTTCTATCAGGGCTGTCAGGAAGGCACCACGCGCTTTCTTGGAAATGGTTGAGTGAATTTTCAGCTGACCACCTCTATCCTCCATGAATTTGAAGGTCACCATCTTTTCTCTGATTTCCTTAGAAAACACAGTCTCAAACTCGGATGACAATAGAGAGAAAATCACTTCTTCCTGCTTCAGAGCTCCATCATAGGCTGTCTTCCAATGGCTCTTCAAAGTCTTACCAGCGACTTTTAATTTCATCAAAAAGTCCAAACGGTGAGGTGCCATAGGTGACAAGGCTGGAACGACTCCGTACAAAGCCGAAGTGATGAAGACATGATTTTCAAGATAGGCTTGTTCTACCTCGGTCAATTTGTCTCGCTTGATGTAGCGGTACATAAGCCCATCAAATAGATTCAAGGCTGGGTAGTGTTGAGCAGTTTGCCTTTTCAAAGCTTGAATATGTTGAAATTCTGCCGCAGCTTTCTCGGCTGAAACTTTGTAAAAACTCTCCAATTGACTAGCAGAATAGAGAGCCAAGGCATCCAGCACAGCTTGACTTTCTGGTCTTAAAGGATTTGCCTCGATACTCGGCAAGTCTGTGTTCATTTCTTTTGCTGTTGGGATTAAAATTTTCATATTGATAGTGTAGCATATTTTTTGGCCACTACCAAGAAATTCATCTGATACTCAATGAAAATCAAAGAACAAACTAGGAAACTAGCCGCAGGTTGCTCAAAGCACAGCTTTGAGGTTGCAGATAAGACTGACGAAGTCAGTCTCATATATACGGCAAGGCGAAGCTGACGCGGTTTGAAGAGATTTTCGAAGAGTATGAAAAACCTCGGTTTGACCGAGGCTTCTCTATTTATTTTGGCCATCCTAACCAGATAGCTACGAGAACAAGGGATATGCCAGCTAAGCTTGTTAAGATAGATAAGAATTTATCTTTTTTCTCCTTGAACTGAGAAAAACCTATCTTCAAAGCGAGCAGTCCGAGTAGCATTGAAGCAAGCATCAAATAAAAACCCATTTGTTTGTCCTCCATTAATCTTAATTTACCTTATTATAACATATATTTCTTAAATAAAGCTAATTTACTGAATTTTAAAGGTCTTGAGATAGTTATCTTTACCTACTTGACCTTCGAAGGTTTTACCATTTTCAAGGTAAGGAAGGTCATCTGATACAGAGGCCTTGACCTTGTAAATCTTCCCATCAACTTTAAAGAAGTAGACGGTGTCGCCCTTGATAACAGCTGATTTGAGGTCTGCTACCACTCCCTTGATACTTTCAGTTGTTGCATTGTCAATCTCAAGGTCGTTTTTATTGGCATACTTGCTGAGCAGTTCTTCTACTGTCGTGGCTACGATAACATTTTGGTACTCAACTGCGTCTACCAGGGCGTACTCTTTGACCAAACCAGCATTGTCCTTCAAGCCCATGATGTAGAGAGGCTTGTCATTGAGATTGATGAGGATTGGGAAGGTTGCCTTGTAGGATTTCTCCTGAACAGCACCTTCGGCTGATTCACGGGCTGATTCTTCGGTCGCAGAAGCCAAGCTATACTTAGTGATTTCTCCTGTTCGCATATTTTCTAGGATGAAACCAAGATTACTTTCATCTGCATTGGCCGATGTCACGCCTGTGTAGAGGTAGATGTCATTACCGATAGACAAATAATTATATCCCTTGGTAGTTTGGGTCACGTTTTTCTTGGAAATCATGGCATTCCAGAAACCGTCCTTGTACTTACCATTGTAGTTGATTTGCTCGATCGTTTCCTCAGCTGGATAAACCCTGTCCACCCACTCTGGAACATCTGCCAAGCTGTATTCTTTGGTTTCTCCATTTGTGGCGTCCAAGATAATGACTGAAACAGGACGAGGAACCGCCAGCCCAAATTGCTTTTGGTAAACTGTAGCCACATAGAAAGGATTGCCCTCATCGTCCACCTCAAAAGATGGAGTCTTGAAGATTTTAGTTGGGTACTTCAAGCGCAGGTGACGCTTGACATCACGGTTAAAATACTCCGAGTCAGAATACTTGATTGGTGTCTTCAAGTCCACCAAATCGGCATTTCCAGTTACCATGTCCACCTTGATATATTCGCCAATTCCCTTGGCTTGATTGTTAAACCACTTGATAGGATCTGCGTATTCTAGTGGCGTAACTCGATAAGGCTTCCCATCAATCGTCAATTGGGTATAGGTGTCTGCCGCTACGTACTGCGACACCTTATCTGTTAGGGAACCCAAGTAGCGGTCTCCAATTTTTTCAGCAGTGCTTCTATCTAGGATAGGAACTTTACTGGTGTCACTCTTAGGAAATTCAGTAAAGTCTTTTTCCGTAACCGTGACTACATTGGCATAATTTTTAGCCTGAAAAATGCTGGAAGTCACCAAGGAAACCAAGGCTGCTAAGAGAAGAATTCCTCCAATCGAAGCTAAAAGAACTTTCCCTAACCGATTGATTTTGAAACCCTCAAGATTTAAGGCAGCTTCCGCCTTGCCGTGGCGCACATGAACCGTTTTGACAAGGTTTATCCCCTTACCAAAGCCAAATAAGATTGCCACAACTAACAAATGCCCACAGAGGAAGAAGAGAAATTCCCAGCTGGTCAGGTTAAGGGGCGGTAAAAAGATATACCAGGTCGTTGCGATAAAAATAAGTTCAAAGATTATCCGTTTCATTTGCTTTCCTCCTAAATGATTCGTCCTTCCAAGTGATCCAGTTCATGCTGGCATATCTGAGCTGGGAAGCCTGTCAAGGTAATGGTCTGTTCCTGCCACTTGCTGTCACGATAGGACACCCTTATGGTTTCATAGCGGGTCGTCGGTCGAACCCCAGCCAAGGACAAACATCCTTCTTCTGTCTCATAAGCTCCTTCAAAGGACAGGAGCACTGGATTAAACATGACCACAGGAACCAAGCCAAGATTAAAAATAATCACGCGCTTCTGCGCCCCAATCATATTGGCAGCCAGACCGACACAGGTCTCACGATTTGCTAAGAGTGTATCCTGCAAATCTCTGGCAAGATAAAGGTCTTCCTGACTTGCTGGCTGAGATACCTGAGATAAAAACAAAATATCCTTCACAATTTTCTTTTCCACTTCCTCACACTCCTCTTGTTTTTTACTATATTATAGCAATTATAGCACAAAAGCCGATAACTGCAAGCCCTTTCCCTCAACTGTAGCAAAAAGCCATCCGAAGATGACTTTTTTTAAATCGCATTCTTGTCAAAACCGAGTTTGCGTTGAATAAACTTAACAATTTCGACAATAATAATCATTGAGAAACTTCCAGCCATGACAATTCCCCATTGTGACAAGTCTAGTTTGGTTACGTGGAAGATTCCTTCAAGTGGTTCTACGACGATAGTTGCCATGAGAAGGATGAAGGATACCAAGATAGACCAGTTAAAGGTCTTAGACTTGAATGGTCCAACTGTCAAGATGGACTGGTAAACAGATTTGACATTGTAGGCATGGAAGAGCTGAATCAAACCAAGGGTTGCAAAGGCCATAGTAAGGGCATCCGCATGAATGGCATGATTGTCACCCACGTGAACTGGGTAAAGAAGGGCAAGACCATAAACACTCATAACAATAGCTGCTTGGAGTACACCTTGATAGATGATAGAACTCAAAACACCACCTGAGAAGAAGCTTGCCTTGCGTCCACGTGGTTTATGGTTCATGACACCAGGCTCAGCTGGCTCAACACCTAGAGCGATAGCTGGGAAAGTATCGGTTACCAAGTTGATCCACAAAAGATGAACTGGCTGCAAGACATCCCAACCAAAGAGGGTTGATAGGAAAATAGTTAATACTTCAGCAGTATTGGCAGAAAGTAGATACTGAATAGTCTTTTGAATGTTTGAGAAGACCTTACGTCCTTCTTCCACTGCGACGATGATAGTCGCAAAGTTATCATCTGCAAGAATCATGTCAGAAGCCCCCTTAGAAACCTCTGTACCAGTGATTCCCATACCGATACCGATATCGGCTGTTTTCAGAGCTGGCGCGTCATTGACACCATCACCTGTCATGGCAACGACCTTACCTTGTTTTTGCCAAGCCTTGACGATACGAACCTTGTGTTCTGGAGATACACGGGCATAAACAGAGTATTGACCAACTACTTTTTCAAAGTCTTCATCTGACAGTTCGTTGAGCTCAGCACCAGTTAAAACGTGGTCTTCTGTATCATTTGCATCAATGATTCCCAAACGTTTGGCAATAGCTTCTGCAGTGTCTTGGTGGTCACCTGTAATCATAATTGGACGGATTCCAGCATCCTTAGCCACACGAACAGCCTCAGCTGCCTCAGGACGTTCAGGGTCAATCATCCCAATCAAACCAGTAAAAATTAAATCATTTTCAAGCTCTTCAGAAGTCAGGTTTTCTGGAATGCTGTCAATAATCTTATAAGCACCTGCTAGGACACGCAAGGCTTGATGAGCCATTTCAGAATTGTTTGTATGAATGAGGTTTGTAACCTTCTCATCAATCGGAGCAATATCCCCAGCTTTGTCACGAAGAACACAACGTTTCAAGAGTTGGTCTGGCGCACCCTTGACTGCTACAAGGAATTTACCATCTGGCAATGGGTGAACTGTTGACATAAGCTTACGGTCAGAGTCAAATGGCAACTCAGCTACACGAGGATATTTCTCTAAAAATCCTTTGACATCGTAGCCTTTATCCAAGGCATATTGGATAAAGGCTGTTTCGGTTGGGTCACCAATCAGGTTGCCTTCCACATCTATTTTCGTATCATTGGCCAAGACAACTGAACGAAGTAGTGGCATTTCAAGACCTAGTTCAATATCATCAGCTGAGTCATGTAGGACTGCATCGTAGAAGACTTTTTCGACTGTCATCTTGTTCATAGTCAGCGTACCAGTCTTATCAGAAGCGATGATTTCAGTTGAACCAAGTGTTTCAACTGCTGGCAACTTACGAACGATGGAATGGCGTTTGGCCAAAACTTGAGTACCAAGGGAAAGAACGATGGTAACGATAGCAGGAAGTCCTTCTGGAATGGCTGCAACGGCAAGAGCAACAGAAGTCAACAACTCACCAAGTGGACTTTTGCCTTGAATGAAAACACCGACTACAAAAGTAACAAGGGCAATGACCAAGATAGCATAGGTCAAGACCTTAGAAAGGTTGTTCAAGTTTTGTTTGAGTGGTGTATCCGTCTCATCCGCATCTTGAAGCATGCCAGCAATATGACCAACTTCCGTGTACATCCCTGTATTGACAACAACACCAAGACCACGACCATAAGTCACATTTGAGTTTTGGAAGGCCATATTGACACGGTCACCAATACCAGCATCTGCAGCAAGTTCAACTGTCAAGTCTTTTTCAACTGGCACAGACTCACCTGTCAGGGCAGCTTCTTCGATTTTAAGAGAGTTGGCTTCTAGCAAACGTAAGTCTGCTGGTACCACGTCACCTGCTTCGAGAGCGACGATATCGCCTGGTACTAATTCTTTAGAATCAATCTCCGCCATATGACCATCACGAAGAACGCGGGCAGCTGGACTAGACATGGATTTGAGGGCTTCGATAGCTTCTTCTGCTTTTCCTTCTTGGTAAACACCAAAGGCAGCGTTGATGATAACCACGGCTAGGATGATAATGGCATCTGCGATATCTTCCCCACCAGAAGTCACGACTGACAAGATGGCTGCCGCAACTAGGATGATAATCATCAAATCCTTAAATTGCTCGATGAATTTGACCAGGATTGATCGTTTCTCGCCTTCTTCGAGTTCATTGTGGCCAAATTCAGCAAGGCGCTTTTCCGCCTCACTTGATGACAAACCTTGCTCGGTCGCATCTACAGCATTCAAGACCTCTTCAGGACTCTGAGTGTAAAACGCTTGGCGTTTTTGTTCTTTTGACATGTGTCTCCTCCTTGACATTGTGTGCAAAACAGACTCTCTTTTCCCTCATCGCATCTTTTCACGACAAACAAAAAGAGACCTGTTAATCATAACAAGTCTCGCTGTTTAAGATAGGGCCGGAAAGCATACTTTTCAGTATAAAATTCGGAATGACGACACTATCACAGGTTTCTGCCAGCTACTCCCTTGAGTAGTACTATTATACCAAATTTTGAAAAATTTTCAAAGAGTAAAGATTCTATAAAATTCTATCCTTATCAAAAGTACGTTCACTGATAATATATCTAGGACGACGTTTCGTTTCTAGGTAAATCTTTCCAATATACTCACCAATTACTCCCAAACTAATCAATTGTACTCCACCAAGTAAACTAACTATTGCATAGGTGCTTGCCCAACCAGCCACAACCGAACCAGCAAACTTGCTCCATAAAACCCAAATAATCAATAGAAAGCTAAAGAATGACGTCAAAACACCAAGACTTGTAATCAAACGAATCGGTTTGATTGATAAACTGGTAATACCATCCATAGCCAAACCAAGCATTTTAGATAGTGGATAGTGGCTCTCACCAGCAATTCGTTCATGGCGCTTATATGAAACATAAGAATATTTAAAACCAACTAAGGGCATTAAACCTCGAAGAAAAAGATTAACTTCAGTGAATTTTTCTAATTCTTTCAAGAATCTTTTAGACACCAATCGATAGTCTGCATGATTGAAAACAACTTCTGCCCCAAATAGGCGCAGCACTTTATAAAAACCTTCGGCTGTAATTCGTTTAAAAGCAGAGTCCGTATCACGATTATCCCGTACACCGTATACAATTTCAGAACCACTTTTATACTCAGAAATCATCTTATCCATGCAATTAATATCATCTTGTCCATCAGCATCAATGGTAATGACTATATCAGCAAACTGAATAGCTTCATACATCCCTGCAAGGACACTACTTTGATGACCTCTGTTACGACTTTGTGATACTCCAACTACAGAAGGGATGGATTTAGCATAACTTTCTATCAGTTCCCAAGTCCGATCCTTACTCCCATCATTTACATACATGATTTTACTAAGAGGATGGATTTCTTCTTTCTTTACCAATTGTTCAATTTTTTCAACGAACATTGGATTAGTATGTGGTAGGACCTGCTCTTCGTTATAACATGGAACAACTATATATAAAATTGGCTTTTGTCTACTCATGCTATTCTCCTCCTTTTCTATAAATCATAGCCGTATCAATCTGTTTTTCTAAGTGATAATTTACTTTAATATAATCCTTTATAAAAGAGTCAGTTCTCTTACCATAATCCCATTCAGTATCAAATACAATATAGATAGGAGGATTTTCTTGTATAGATTTTTTAAACTCATCAATAATAACTCGATCATCTGTCACAGCTGGGATGAAGAAAAATTTTGTACTAGCTAGCCGTTCACTATACAAATAAATTGTTCCATTTTGACGGTGTGTATAAATTCGGTCATCCATCGACGTATTTTTCTCTATATAGCTAGCAACGCGTTGCTGTTTCTCAGATCTATTCAGATATCTTGTATTCATACTTTTCATGATGGATTTTACATCATTCTGATATACAATAATAAATCCTAAGAATAAGACAAAAAATACTTGAAAAGACATTTTCTTGGATATGCTATGAAATAAATAGGAAATATATGGAATCAAAATCGGGAGCATTACTAAAATGTAATGACCATAGCTTCTTTTTGAGATAAGAGCCAGAAGTAAACAAACAACAAAAACAAAATGATAGAAGATTGATTTTATTCCAAATTTCTTCCATAGTGGTATCAAGGAAAATAACATCAATAAATTAAGACTTAAGAGATTTGTTTGAGAAATGTACCATCTGATAATCTCATACATCGAAACGTTATTAGACTCTGTAGTATAAATAAAATTAATTCCAATCGACTGGTATACCATTTCAAAAAAGATGCCCTTTGATAACAGATATAGGCACAAAGGGATAGTTGGTATTAATACTCCAACGAAAAATAATCCTATCAAAGAAAACAATTCCCTATATGTTTTCTTTAGTATAAAATCAATCAATACATAAATACAAAATACTAGCCAAATCCCTATCATATTTGCTTTCGTAAAAAATACAATAGCGAAAAATGCACCTGATACTACGATATCATTTTTGCTGAAATCATTTTGTATAAATAATTTTAAAAAAATGTATAATGAATAAGCCAAAAAAGGTAAAATAAAACCTTCTAAACTCCAGCCACCATCAAAAAAATACTCATAAATTATAAAGATAATTGCTAAAGTTAAAATTGTTTGCTTATTCCCAGTAAATAACCTTGAAATCTTATAGCTAACTATAAAGAATAGAAATGTGCAAAATAGGTATAAAAATTTAATTCCTAACGCACCACCAATAAGATATCCTAGGTAGTTCAGTAAAAAAACAACTGGCCCCTTATGATCAAATAGGTCTGCATACATCAATTCTCCTCGATTCATTGCATACCCAAAATATTCAAAAATACTAGCATCTGAAAACGGTATTCCTTGTTTGACATTTGTTACCATCGAGAACCAGACTAAAACAGTAAAGAGTAAAGAAATACTCATTACTAAAATACTCATTTTTTTCAATTTTATTTACCTCAACTTTTCACTTTATCAGTCTATCATATTTCCTAAAAAAAAAAAGTATTTTCTGCTTTGTATTTTATTAGTTTTATCCATCCTATTTGAATTTTCTCTTGAAAACCAGTATAATGGTAGAATGCTATGTGACTGGAAAGGAAGTTGAATGAAGCAATCTATCTCAAATCTCAAGTTAGCTGAACGTGGGGCCATTATCAGTATTTCGACCTATTTGATCTTGTCTGCAGCCAAATTGGCTACTGGCCATCTTCTTCATTCATCCAGTTTGGTGGCCGATGGTTTTAACAACGTGTCGGACATCATTGGAAATGTGGCCCTCTTGATAGGGATTCGGATGGCGCGCCAGCCTGCAGACCGGGACCACCGTTTTGGTCATTGGAAGATTGAAGATTTGGCTAGCTTGATCACTTCTATTATCATGTTCTATGTTGGTTTTGATGTGCTGAGGGACACCATTCAAAAGATTATCAGTCGTGAAGAAACGGTCATTGATCCTCTTGGTGCAACTCTGGGAATCATTTCTGCAGCGATTATGTTTGTGGTCTATCTCTACAATACTCGCCTCAGTAAGAAATCCAATTCCAAGGCACTAAAGGCTGCCGCCAAGGACAATCTTTCTGACGCTGTCACCTCACTTGGTACTACTATTGCTATCCTAGCTAGCAATTTCAATTATCCCATTGTGGATAAACTGGTTGCCATTATCATCACTTTCTTTATCTTGAAGACTGCCTATGATATCTTCATCGAGTCTTCCTTTAGTCTTTCAGATGGCTTCGATGACCGTCTGCTTGAAGACTACCAAAAGGCTATCATGGAAATTCCCAAGATCAGCAAGGTTAAGTCGCAAAGAGGTCGCACCTACGGTAGCAACATTTACCTAGATATTACACTAGAAATGAATCCTGACTTGTCTGTTTTTGAGAGTCATGAAATCGCGGACCAAGTCGAGTCTATGCTGGAGGAACGTTTTGGAGTCTTTGATACCGATGTCCATATCGAGCCAGCACCAATTCCTGAGGATGAGATTTTAGACAATGTCTATAAAAAATTGCTAATGCGTGAGCAATTGATTGACCAGGGAAATCAACTGGAAGAACTCTTGGCTGACGATTTTGTTTATATTCGCCAAGATGGAGAGCAGATGGATAAAGGGGCCTATAAAGCCGAAAAAGAATTGAATTCTGCTATCAAGGACATCCAAATCACTTCCATCAGTCAAAAGACCAAACTCATCTGCTATGAGTTAGATGGCATCGTCCATACCAGTATCTGGCGTCGCCACGAAACTTGGCAAAATATTTTTCATCAAGAAACCAAAAAAGAATAGAGAAATCCTGTCATGAGACGGGATTTTTCTATTCTTCTAGCTATCAAAATCACTTAGATATTCATAGCGTTCGTATTTTTCAAGGAGTGCTTCGTTTTTCTCATCCAGTTCTTTTTGGAGAGTAGCCAACTTACCAAAGTCAGAGCCGTTAGCCTGCATTTCCTCTTCAATAGCAGCGATACGATTTTCCAAGGCTTCAATATCACCTTCAATGCTTGCCCACTCCTGCTTTTCTTGGTAGGTCATGCGTTTCTTGTCTTCACGAACCTTGACCACTTTTTCCTTTTCGGCCTTTTGCACTTGATTGGCCATCTCTGTTTCAAAGGCTTTTTCATCAAGATAGTCGGTGTAATGACCAAAGAAAGGACGAATCTTACCATCCTCAAAAGCGAGAATCTTAGTCGCTACCTTATCCAAGAAATAGCGGTCGTGACTAACAGTCAAAACTGGACCAGCAAAGCCTTGCAAGAAATTCTCCAAAACTGTCAAGGTCGCAATATCTAGGTCATTTGTCGGTTCGTCCAAGAGAAGAACATTTGGTTTTTCCAAAAGCAGTTTGAGGAGATAAAGACGTTTTTTCTCTCCCCCAGACAATTTCTCAATCAAGGTTCCATGCGTCGAACGTGGGAAAAGGAACTGCTCGAGCAGCTCTGCAATCGAAGTACTAGAACCACCACTGGTCTTGACCTCTTCTGCCACTTCCTGCAGGTAATTGATAACACGCTTGCTTTCATCCAAGCCCTCAATTTGCTGAGAGAAATAGGCGATGCGAACAGTTTCCCCAATCACAACTTGTCCTGCTGTCGGCTCAAGGCTGCCTGCAATCAGGTTGAGCAGGGTTGATTTTCCAACACCATTGTCCCCAACGATTCCGATACGGTCTTTGGCCTGAACTAAGAGATTAAAATCTTGCAAAATAGGCTTGTTTTCATAGGCAAAGGAAACATCCTGAAACTCGATAACTTTCTTCCCAATCCGACTGGTTTCAAAGTTCATGGTCAAATCTGTTTCAGCAACGCCACCTAAGACTTCTTTCTTCAGGTCGTGGAAACGATTGATACGAGCTTGCTGCTTGGTTGCACGCGCCTGCGGTTGTCTGCGCATCCAGGCCAATTCTTGCTTATAAAGTTGTTCTTTTTTGTGGAGAAGAGCCGCATCACGCTCGTCCTGTTCCGCCTTAAGGCGAACATAGTCCTGATAATTCCCCTGGTACTCGGTCAAGCCTGCGCGATCCAATTCGAAAATCCGTGTTGACAAAGCGTCTAGGAAATAACGATCGTGGGTGATAAAAAGGACGGTCTTCTTAGAATTTTTTAAAAAGAGGGTCAGCCACTCAATAGTCGCAATATCCAGATGGTTGGTCGGCTCATCCAAAAGCAAGAGGTCGTTGTTGCCAAGTAAGACTTGCGCCAACTGGACCCGTCTTCTCAGACCACCCGACAATTCCCCAACAGGAGTAGATAAGTCCTGAATCCCCAGCTTGCTAAGAACCGTCTTGACCTGACTCTCAATTTCCCAAGCTTGGAGAGAGTCCATTTCTGCCATGACACGTTCCAAACGCGCCTGCTTGTCCTCACTATAGTTGAGCATGAGGAGTTCATACTCACGAATGAGCTGGATTTCCTTGAGGTCGCTGGAGAGAACCGTATCCAAGACCGTCTTGCTATCATCAAAATCAGGATCTTGGGTCAAGTAACCAATCTGGTAATCATTCTTAGCTGAAAAGGGACTAACATCCCCATCAAATCCAGAAACACCAGAAAGAACATCTAAAAGGGTGGTCTTCCCCGTTCCATTGACACCAATCAAACCAATTCTGTCTAGGTCATGGATGATAAAGGAAATATCCTTAAAAACGGTCTTATCACCGACGGATTTACTTAGTTTTTCAACGATAAAATCACTCATTTTTTCTCCCTCAGATAAGCATGGATGGCTTGACGGTCATTTTCCAATGTTCCATCGACAATGGCATACTCAATCTCTGTTAAAATCTCTCCCAAGTCTGGTCCCGGCTGATAACCATATTCCTTGATTAAAATACCACCGTTGATTTGGATCTCTTTCTTGTCATGAATGGTCAGACTCTGATAGGTTTCTGTGATGACTTGCGAATTGACTTCTTTTCCTTGGGCCTGACGAAGATTTTCAGCCTGTAAAAGTAAATCCAAGTCAAAGCGATAACAATCGCGCTTCCTCAATTCTCCCTTTTCACGCAAGGCCAAAATAGTCAGCAAATCCTGTACCTGCTTGGCAAACTGGCGTGAGGTCTTCCAAGCCTTCAAAAATGGCTGCGCATTTTCAATATCCAAAGCCCACAGTAGAGCCGCCCAAACCTGCTCAGAGGATTCAAAGGTGAAATTAGCCTCCAAATCAATCAGTCTGTTAAGCTTGTCTTGGCTAGCTGCCATATCAGGGAGATAGTCATAAGCTTGACTCTCAATCATGGAAGCCAAACCTCTTCTCCAAAATGGAGCCAGCAAGAGTTTATCAAACTCGACGAAGGTACGCTCCACAGAAATTTTCTCCAAAAGTGGCGTCAAGGTCTTCATAGCTTTAAATGTTTCTGGCTCAAGTTCAAAACCAAGACTGGCCTGAAAACGGAAACCACGCATAATCCGCAAAGCATCTTCGTTGAAACGCTCACTAGCCACTCCAACTGCTCGCAAAACTTGGTTTTCCAAATCCTCTAAACCATGGAATAAGTCAACGATTTCTCCTGTCTCATCCAAGGCAAAGGCGTTGACTGTAAAATCACGACGCTTGAGGTCTTCTTCTAGCGAGCGAACAAAAGAAACCGCACTAGGTCTGCGATAGTCCACATAGACATCTTCTGTCCGAAAAGTAGTCACCTCATACTCCTCGTCCCCATCTAAGACCAAGACAGTTCCATGCTCGATTCCGATATCGGCTGTTCGCGGAAAAATCTGCTTGGTTTCTTCTGGATAAGAAGAGGTCGCAATATCCACATCGTGGATAGGGCGATTGAGAAGGGCATCTCGAACAGAACCTCCAACAAAATAGGCCTCAAAACCTGCTTCTTTAATTTTTTCTAATACTGGTAAAGCCTTCTGAAATTCAGAAGGCATTTGCGTTAATCTCATAATAAGTGTTCTAATCCATAGACAAGCTCATGACGCTTGACAACTTCTTTAATTCCCAAATTCACCCCTGTCATGAAGGAGCTGCGATCATAGGAGTCATGACGGAGGGTCAATCCTTCTCCTTGATTGCCAAAGATGACTTCCTGATGGGCTACCAAGCCTGGTAAACGAACTGAGTGAATCCGCATGCCATCAAAGTCAGCACCACGAGCACCTGAAATCAATTCTTCCTCATCAG
Source organism: Streptococcus sp. k-628 (assembly GCF_013277475.1). Taxonomy (NCBI): domain Bacteria; kingdom Bacillati; phylum Bacillota; class Bacilli; order Lactobacillales; family Streptococcaceae; genus Streptococcus; species Streptococcus sp. k-628. The sequence goes on along the minus strand of NZ_VMMZ01000052.1, from coordinate 17,484 downwards.
GCGCACCTTGCTGAATAGACTCTCGAACCTCTGCCATCAACTCAGCTGTTTTAATGGCTGTTCCACTCGGGGCATCCTTTTTCTTGTCATGATGGAGCTCGATAATCTCCACATTTGGGAAATATTTGGCAGCCTGCCTTGCAAATTGCATGAGTAAAACAGCACCCAAGGCAAAATTTGGAGCGATCAAACCACCCAAGTCTTGGGCACGAGAAAATTCTTTTAGCTCTGCAATTTCTTCACTTGTGAAACCTGTTGTTCCAACTACTGGAGCAAAGCCATTTTCAAGAGCAAAGCGTGTATTTTCATAGGCAACGGCTGGTGTAGTAAAGTCTACCCAAACATCCGCTTCAAAGCCTGCTAAATCAGTCTTATCCTTGAAAACAGGAATACCCTGCCATTCTGACTCAGACTCAAAAGGATCCAAAACTGCTACCAAGTCCAATTCTGGATCAGCCAAGACCATCTGACAAGCAGCTTGGCCCATCTTTCCCTTAAAACCTGCAATAATTACTCGAATACTCATCTCTACTCCTGTCTAAGATACAAAGGACCTTAGCTACCCATGAAAAATAGGGAATGGCGCTGACTTTCCACAAAAGGCAAGACAGACATCTTTTTTCAAGAGGCAGGTAGTCCGTGTTCAATTGCTAAGATACAAAGCCTGTAGGAACACAAAGTGAAAATAGGAGTTCTGATCAAGAAGTGTCTACTCCTTGGAAGAACTATCTTTTTCATACAGGGTTCCAGGCGTGTTCAACTGCTAACTTCTTAACTAGTCTAAAAGTGCCAACTAAATCACTGGAATATAACCCAGGGCAATGCTTCCTGCTCCTAAGTGTGTCCCAATGACACTACCAAATGTAGCAAGTGAAATATCTGAACTCAAGCCTGACTCAACCAAGTGCTGACGCAATTCTTCAGCCTTTTCAGGAGCATTTCCGTGAATGACAATGATACGGTATTGGCCTGAAGCTGTAGCTTCCTTGATAATCTCAATTAAACGCTTGGTTGCTTTCTTTTCAGTACGAACTTTTTCGTACACTTCAATCACACCTTGGTCGTTGAAATAAAGGATTGGCTTAATGCTTAGCAGATTGCCCAAAATGGCAGCCCCATTTGAAAGGCGCCCACCTTTTACCAAATGATCTAAATCATCCACCATGATAAAAGCTGACGTACGGCTGATTTGAATGGCTAGCTTTTCCTGAATGCTGGTAAAATCATCGCCCTGGTCACGCCAATTAAAGACGCTTTCAACCATGATACCCAGAGGAGCACTTGTAATCAAGGTGTCTGGAAAAGCAATGGTTAAACCTTCATAGTCATCCACCATATACTGGATATTTTGGTAAAAACCTGAAATTCCAGAAGATAGGAAAAGCCCCAAAGCATGGGTATAGCCTTGTTCTTTGAGTGAAGTTAAAATTTCATCTAACTTGGCAATACTTGGTTGACTAGTCTTTGGCAATTCAGAAGCCTGAGCCATTTTTTGGTAAAATTCCTTAGCAGTCAGATTGATACCTTCGACATACTCCTCACCATCAATATTGACAGGAATATCCAAGACAAATAAATCTTCTCTTTGCAAGGTCTCTGCACTGAGATAGGCAGACGAATCTGTAATAACAGCTAGTTTCATATTAGAACTCCAAATTGATTCCTGGTAAGTCTAATGCAATTTCAGTTACTTCGTAAGTCAAACGGTTGAGCATATTCAAACATGGACGAGCCAAAGTTTCCACTTCTTCTTGGCTCAATTCGCTTGGTTCATTGACAATACGGCCATCGATGTGGTTTACCTGTGAAATGGTTCCACTGATGACAAACTTATCAAATACAATCATAAAGGTCAAGATGACAATCAAGGAAGTCACTTGATTTTCTTGATCATGTTGGAGCAATTGGAAGTTCACATCCACCTTAGTTTCAGGAGCTCCATTTTCATTTTCCCATTCAAAATTACGCGCATCAAAATGATACTGACTAACAAATTCTTGTTCACGTTTAAGATTCATGTCTTTCTCCCTCGGCTACAATATTATAAGCTATTGTACCATAATTTTTTATTTTCATCTAGTTTTCTAGGATTTAGTCAATCCCAATTTCAGCTCGGACTACGTCTGCGATGGTATCAACATAGTAGTCCACTTCTTCTGTTGTAGGAGCTTCTGCCATAACACGCAAGAGAGGCTCTGTTCCACTTGGGCGAACAAGGATACGTCCGTTCCCCGCCATTTCTTCTTCCATCTTCTCGATGATATCCTTGATAGCTGGCACTTCCATAGCCTTTTCCTTCATGGCATTTTCCACTCGGATATTGACTAATTTTTGTGGATAGATGGTTACTTCTGCTGCCAACTCTGACAGGCTCTTACCAGTTTCCTTCATGATTTTTGTTAATTGAACAGCAGATAATTGGCCATCACCTGTTGTATTGTAGTCCATCAAGATGACGTGACCAGACTGTTCACCACCAAGGTTGTAGCCTGATTTTCTCATTTCTTCAACAACGTAGCGGTCGCCAACTGCAGTGACTACCTTGTTAATACCTTCACGGTCCAAGGCCTTGTGGAAACCAAGGTTAGACATCACGGTTGTCACAATTGTATTTTGAGCCAATTGTCCTTTTTCAGAAAGGTATTTCCCGATGATGTACATAATCTTGTCACCATCAACGATGTCCCCATTCTCATCGACAGCAATCAAACGGTCACTGTCTCCGTCAAAGGCCAAACCAATAGCTGAGCCACTTTCTTTGACCACTTCTTGAAGGGTTTCTGGGTGGGTTGAACCAACATTAAGGTTGATGTTAAGACCATCTGGTGTTTCCCCTATAACAGTCAACTGAGCACCAAGGTCTGCAAAGATTTGACGGGCACTTGTAGAAGCTGCCCCATTGGCTGTATCCAAGGCAACCTTCATTCCTTCAAGAGGAGTTCCAGTTGAAACAAGGTATCCTTCATACTTACGCAAGCCTTCTGGATAATCTACCAAGGTTCCTAAGCCTTCTGCACTTGGACGAGGAAGAGTATCTTCCGCAGCATCTAGCAAGGCTTCAATTTCTGCTTCTTTTTCATCATCTAGTTTGAAGCCATCACCGCCAAAGAACTTGATTCCATTATCAAGGGCTGGGTTGTGACTAGCAGAAATCATGACACCGGCACTTGCTCCCTCAGTTTTAACCAAGTAAGCTACTGCTGGTGTTGCCAAAACGCCTAGTTTGTATACGTGAATACCAACTGAAAGAAGACCAGCTACCAGGGCAGATTCCAGCATTTCCCCTGAAATACGTGTGTCACGTCCTACAAAGACTTTCGGTGCTTCCGTTTCATGTTGACTGAGAACATAGCCTCCAAAACGTCCTAGCTTAAAAGCTAATTCTGGAGTAAGTTCTACATTAGCTTCTCCACGGACTCCATCAGTCCCAAAATATTTACCCATTTTTATAAAATCCTTTTTCTATTTTTAATTCGTTTTTGAACTAGTTGCTTTCGTTGACGAAGATGTCTCCGATGAACTGCTTGTAGTTGAATTTGATGTACTTGAACTTGGTGCTACTGGTTTTGTAGTCACCTTCATTGTTGTATCAAACGGAGTGATAACTGCCGGTAAGACAACACCATTGCGGTCGATTGCCTGCAAAGGTACCGAACCACTGTAATTACCTGTAATCCGTTCGCTAGTTGGCAAGACAGCGATAATCTTATCAATTCTATCCAATGTCTCTTGGTCACTCGTAATCGACACTTCTTCATCTGACACCGTGACATTTTCAATTTGTACCCGACTATCAATTTGACTAGGGTCAATCTCTGGTACAACCTTTACCTTATCCTTCTGAGCCTTCTTACCAACCTTGACTGTAATTTTTTGCGGAGTCGCCACAGCGGTCAGCCCATTGGGTAAATCTTCAATGCTCAAAGGAACTTCAATCGTTCCAACACTGGCATCTGTTAGGTCAGCAGTAACCTTGAATTTACGTGTGCTTTCTTGCATTTCACTAGCTAGCGATAGGCGATTTGCACCAGTCAAGACCACTGAGACTTCTGAAGCAAAACCGCTAATAAAATACTCATCACTATTATAGCGGATGTCAATAGGGACATTTGTTACTGTATTCGTATAGGTTTCCGTTTTTACCTGCCTAGCACTGGTACTGTTTTGAAAATTCGTCGCCGTAGCATAGACAAATAAGACACAAGCAAAAAAGAGTGAGGATATGATATATAAACTATTTTTTCTCATGTTTCCATCCTCCTAGCAATCGTTCTTTAAAACTAAGACCTGCTTCCTCTTTTGGAAGTAAGATTTCACGTAATTCTGTTTCAAATTCATCAAGTGTTAGGTTGTGCTTAAAGCTTCCATTATAGGTTATCGAAATTCCTCCCGTTTCCTCTGATACGACAAAAGTCAAGGCATCGGATACTTCTGACAAACCGATAGCCGCCCGGTGTCTGGTCCCAAATTCCTTGGAAATCCCTGTACTTTCTGTCAAGGGCAGATAGGCAGACGTCACAGCGATACGTTCTTCTCTGATAATCACTGCACCATCATGTAGGGGAGTGTTGGGAATAAAAATGTTAATGAGAAGTTCTGCAGAAATCTTAGCATCCAAGGGAATTCCTGTCGAAATATACTCCTGCAAGGTACGGACACGCTGAATAGCAACCAAGGCCCCGATTTTACGAGGACTCATGTATTCGACGGACTTAACAAAGGCACGAATCATCTGTTCCTCAGCACTAATAGGGGCATTGGAAAAGAAATCTGTCGCTCTTCCCAAACGTTCCAAACCAGTCCGAATCTCTGGAGAGAAGATAACAACCGCCGCAATAACCCCATAAGTGATAATTTGATTGATTAACCAAGAAATCGTAGTCAAGCCAATCATATTTGCAAGGATTTGAGCTAAAATAAACACCAAAACTCCACGTACCAAAATCATAATCTTGGTTCCTGCAATAGCTTTTGTAAAATGATATAAAATATAAGCAACAATCAAAATATCAATCAGATTGATAGCTATCGTCCATGGACTTGCAAACAAACTGGTCCAATATTGCAGATTGGATAATTGTTGAAAATTCATCCCTGATATCCTCCCTATCAAAACACTTTCGTCCTATTATACCATTTTCTGGCATTTTTTTCCCTATCCTAGTCCATTTTACATTGAGCAAAAATATGATACAATAAACTAACTAGAAAAAACAAAGGAGAAACCATGTCTCAACTCTATGATATTACCATTGTAGGTGGTGGTCCTGTCGGGCTTTTTGCAGCCTTTTATGCCCACCTACGCCAAGCCAAGGTCCAAATCATCGACTCTCTTCCCCAGCTAGGTGGACAACCTGCTATTCTCTACCCTGAAAAGGAAATTCTAGACGTACCAGGCTTCCCAAACCTGACTGGAGAAGAATTGACCAACCGCTTGATTGAACAGCTAAACAGCTTTGATACCCCTATCCATCTCAACGAAACGGTGCTTGAGATTGAAAAACAAGAAGAGGGCTTTATCATTACAACTTCTAAAGGAAGTCACCTATCAAAAACTGTTATCATCGCTATGGGTGGCGGTGCCTTTAAACCACGTCCTCTGGAACTAGAAGGCGTTGAGGGCTATGAAAATATCCACTACCACGTTTCCAACATCCAGCAATACGCTGGTAAGAAAGTGACGATTCTTGGTGGGGGAGACTCAGCTGTGGATTGGGCTTTAGCTTTTGAAAAAATTGCGCCAACTACCCTTGTCCACCGCAGAGATAATTTCCGCGCCTTAGAACACAGTGTCCAAGCCTTGCAAGAATCATCTGTAACCATCAAGACACCATTCGTCCCTAGCCAACTCCTTGGAGATGGAAAAACGCTTGATAAACTTGAAATCACAAAAGTTAAATCTGATGAAACCGAAACGATTGACCTAGACCACCTTTTTATCAACTATGGTTTCAAATCTTCTGTCGGTAACCTCAAAAACTGGGGGCTCGACCTCAACCGCCACAAGATTATCGTCAACAGCAAACAGGAATCTAGCCAAGCAGGTATCTATGCTATCGGTGACTGCTGCTACTATGACGGAAAAATTGACTTGATTGCGACAGGTCTCGGAGAAGCTCCAACTGCTGTCAATAATGCTATCAACTACATCGACCCTGAGCAAAAAGTACAACCAAAACACTCTACTAGTTTATAAAAAAGAACCACGAGTCACATAGGATTCGTGGTTTTATAATTCATCGGCTATCTTGTTAGCTCATATTTCCCCCTTCTTTAACAAAAATAAAAATGCCTATCAAACTGATAAAACATGTGATATAATAGGGACGGCACTAACAATACGCCTTGGAAAAGGAGGTATTACAGATGCTAGAACTTCTCAGAATAGTACTTATCGCAGTCATCGAGAATATCATCTCATGGCTGGTGACTCGTTGGTTAGACGATCACTTCGACAAGTAACCTTCATGGTTAGTGCTATCTAACCCAGAAAAAAATCCCCTCGGTATTGCAGTACCGAGGGGATTTCTGTTAGCACTAAAATGCTAGAACTTCTCAATTCCCCTTTATTATCTCACATGCTCTATTCAATTGTCAAGAAACAGGTTAATATTTTGTAAACTAGCGACATCAGGCTGTTAGAAAAATGGAATCAACCAATCATACTGATAATTCAAGGGCTTGTTTTATATCTTTATAACTCATCAGCTAATTTATTTATCTTTCTAAGTCTATGGTTGACACCACTTTTTGTAAGGGGAGTGCTGAGGCTATCTGCCAACTGTTGGATAGAGTAGTCTGGGTGCTGAATCCGCAACTGCGCTACCTCCTGCAAATCCACTGGCAGATTTTCTAAGCCCATGATATCTTTAATTTTGCTGATATTGTTGATAGTCTTCATGCTGGCAGAAACTGTCCGTGCAATATTAGCTGTCTCGGCATTATTGGCCCGATTGAGGTCGTTACGGGTTTCTCGTAAAATCTTAACCCGCTCAAAATCATCACGCGCCTGCATGGCTCCGATGACTATCAAGAAGTCCATAATATCTTCAGCACGCTGGAGATAGGTCACAGCCCCCTTCTTGCGCTCAAGCACCTTGGCATCCAGTAAAAACTGCTGGAGAAGAGAGGCAATCCCTTGCGCATGGTCCAGATAAACAGAACTGATTTCCAACTGGTACTTGCCTGACTCAGGGTCACGAATGCTTCCATTTGCCAAGAAAGCACCACAGAGATAGGCACGGCCTGCTTCCTCGTCTGATAAAATCGCCTCATCAATACCTGTTTCCAGGCCAAAAAAGGAGTCGGCCAAGTGCAAATCGCTTAACAAGTCCTGAACCTTTTCATCTGTAAAAACGGTATAAACCCGATTCTTGCGAAGATTACTCCGTTGGTGGTGACGGATTTCCGATTTGATTTCGTAGAAATGGAGAAAGGATTCATAGAGGTGACGAGCCAGCTTAGCATTTTCTGTCACGACAGACAAGGTCAAACCCGAAGTCGAGAGACCAATACTGCCAGACATCTTGATAATGGCAGACAGTTCATGTCGGCTTAGATGGTGCTGACTCAGGATTTCTTCTTTTACTGCTACTGTGAAACTCATTTTCTCACCTGTATAATGCGCATCAATTCATCCACAATCAAATCCCCATCGTGGAAGGCACCCCCATTTTCCAGACGAAGGAAGTTGGATGAAATCACGCGCGGAACTTGCTTACAAAGACCAGCAAAGTCATGTTCCACCTGCACCAAGTATTCATCAAAACGGTTGGAATTCATGTATTCCTGAGGCACTTTTTCGATATTCACCAAGACAGTATCGATAAAAGGTCGACCAAGGTGACGATGCAGGACCTCCACGTGGTCACTATCTGTAAAATGTTCTGTCTCCCCACGTTGGGTCATGATATTGCAGACATAGGCAATTTCTGCCTTGGTTTCCAAAAGCGCCTGCCCGATTTCCTTAATCACGATATTGGGCAAAATAGAGGTAAAGAGAGAACCAGGGCCGAGAACAATCATGTCACTTTCAAGAATGGTCTGCACTACTCGACGGCTAGCCAGAGGCGTATCATCGTTGAGGGTATTGGTCACATAGACATGGTCAATCATGCCTGGATGGTCTGCAATATGACTCTCTCCAGCCACTTCTGTACCATCCTGAAAGACTGCATGAAGGGTCAAGGGATGGTCACTGGAAGGATAAATCTTCCCAGTTGTATGGAAAAACTTGCTCAATAACTGCATGGCATTATAGGTTGAACCCTGCATTTCTGACAGACCTGCAATAATGAGATTGCCCAATGGATGGCCAGCAAAGGCTCCGGCATCCTCAGAAAAGCGATACTGAAAGACTTTCTCATAAAACTTAGGCATATCCGACATGGCCACAAGGACATTACGAAGATCACCTGGCGGTGTCAATTGCTGCATATTTTTTCGAAGTTCACCTGATGAACCACCATCATCCGCCACCGTTACGATAGCAGCGATTTCCACATCTTTTTCACGCAGACTTTTTAGAATGACAGGAATCCCAGTTCCTCCACCAATCACCGTTATCTTTGGTTTTCTCATGAACGGTTTACCGTTTCCTTTCTTCGGTCTTTGTCACGATGCCCTTCATTGACAGGCCAATTCTTGGATAAGTCCTGCGCCAAGCGTTTAGCAAAAGCCACACTACGGTGTTGACCACCCGTACAACCCATGGCAATGGTCAAAACAGACTTCCCTTCCTTTTGGTAACTTGGCAAAATCGGCTCAATCAAGGCCAACAAATGTTGATAGAAGTCTTCTGACTCAGGATGGTTCATGACATAGTCATAAACAGGTTCATCCACACCCGTTTGGTTTCTCAGTTCTGGAAGGTAATATGGATTTGGCAAGAAACGGACATCAAAGACCAAATCCGCATCAATCGGGATTCCATATTTAAAGCCAAAAGACATGACCTCGATACGGAAAGACTGGGCTTGTTCTTGGTCTGAAAACTGCTCTGCAAGGGTTTTACGTAGCTCACGAGGAGTGAGTTCAGTTGTATCCACCACATTTTGGCTCATATTTTTCAAAGGTGCCAAGAGTTCACGTTCCAGCTTGATTCCATCCAAAATCCGTCCATCTGCAGCTAGAGGGTGGCTTCGTCTAGTTTCCTTGTAACGAGCGACCAATTCCTTATCTGCTGCGTCCAAAAAGAGGATTTTAAAATCCAAATCATCTTGATTTTCCAACTCATCCAAAACAGCTTGAATCTCTGAGAAGAAAGAACGGCTACGCATATCCACTACCAAGGCCAACTTATGGTCATCTTCCTTTGTTTCCACCAACTGCAAAAACTTAGGCAAGAGAGCTGGCGGCATATTATCAATAGTAAAATAACCTAAATCCTCGAAAGACTGAATGGCAACTGTTTTCCCTGCACCACTCATTCCTGTCACAATCACCAAGTGAAGTTGTTTCTTTGTCATCTTTTTCTCCTTATATCAAAAGAAGTTTGGCAACACCAAACTTCAGCTAGCTTATCCAATCTCTGCGATGACTTCAATTTCGACTTTTACATCACGAGGAAGACGAGCTACCTCCACAGCTGAACGAGCTGGAAATTCCTCCTTAAAGGCCGTTTGGTAAACCTCGTTAAAAGGAACGAAGTCGTTCATATCGCTCAAGAAGCAAGTTGTTTTGACAACATGGTCAAAGTCTGTTCCTGCTTCTGCCAAAATAGCACCGATGTTTTTTAGGACTTGCTCTGTCTGTTCTTGAATCGTTTCTCCAATGATTTCCCCAGTTTCAGGAGAGAGAGGAACTTGACCACTAGCAAACAAAAGGTTGCCAACGATTTTTCCTTGAACATAGGGTCCGATAGCCTTTGGAGCCTTATCTGTATGAATTGTTTTTGCCATTTCTTTTCCTCACAATTTTTCTAAGATTGCATTCCAAGCTTGGTCCATCCCTGCCTTGCTGACAGATGAAAAGAGGATGAAGTCGTCACTTGGGTCAAAGTTTAATTTCTTTTTGATTGCTGATTCATGCTTGTTCCATTTACCACGAGGAATCTTGTCTGCCTTGGTCGCCACAATGATGACTGGAATCTCATAATACTTGAGAAATTCGTACATCTGCACATCATCTGCTGACGGGTCATGACGAAGGTCAACTAAACTGACTACCGCACGGAGATTTTCTCGAGTTGTCAGATACTCCTCAATCATGCGCCCCCACTTTTCACGTTCCTTTTTGGAAACGCGGGCATAACCATAACCAGGCACATCCACAAAGCGCATCTTGTCGTCAATGTTAAAGAAGTTGAGAAGCTGGGTTTTCCCAGGTTTCCCTGACGTACGAGCCAGATTCTTACGGTTCAGCATGGTGTTGATGAAGCTAGACTTACCAACATTTGAACGCCCTGCAAGGGCAATCTCTGGCAGTTCATCCTGCGGATAGTGGGATTTATTCGCCGCACTGAGCAAGATTTCAGCATTGTGTGTATTCAGTTCCATAGTCACCTCTAGGCTGTTTCTAGGATTGGTTTATCCGTTCCATCGACAGCTTCTTTTGTGATGCGGACCAATTTCACATTTTCCTGACTCGGTACTTCAAACATAACGTCCAGCATGGTTTCTTCGATAATGGAGCGAAGACCACGCGCCCCTGTCTTGCGTTCGATAGCCTTATTGGCAATTTCCTGAAGGGCTTCGTCGTCAAATTCCAACTCGACATCATCATAAGAAAGCAAAGTTTGGTACTGTTTGACCAAGGCATTTCTTGGCTCTTTCAAGATACGAACCAAGTCATCCACTGTCAATTGCTCAAGAGCAGCAAAGACAGGCAAACGTCCAATCAACTCAGGGATAATACCAAATTTTTGAATATCTTCTGCGATGATTTCTTGCATGTAAGAGCTGTTTTCGTCAATCGCCTTATTGTTTTGACCAAATCCGATGACTTTTTCACCCAGACGTTGTTTGACGATTTCTTCAATACCATCAAAGGCACCACCCACGATGAAGAGGATATTTTTAGTATCCACTTGAATCATCTCTTGTTGTGGATGCTTGCGTCCACCTTGAGGCGGTACGCTAGCAACAGTTCCCTCAATAATCTTGAGAAGGGCTTGTTGCACACCTTCACCAGAAACGTCACGTGTGATAGACACGTTTTCGCTCTTCTTGGCAATCTTGTCAATTTCATCCACGTAGATAATCCCACGCTCTGCACGCTCGATGTTAAAGTCAGCAGCCTGCAAGAGTTTAAGGAGGATATTTTCCACGTCCTCACCTACATAACCAGCCTCAGTAAGAGCTGTCGCATCCGCAATCGCAAAAGGTACATTCAAGCTCTTAGCCAAGGTCTGGGCAAGGAAAGTTTTCCCCGAACCAGTTGGCCCAATCATCAAGATGTTTGACTTCTGCAAATCCACATCTTCTGACTCCTCACGCGTATCGTGGAAATTGATGCGTTTGTAGTGGTTGTAAACTGCCACTGCCAAGGCACGCTTGGCACGATCTTGACCGATTACATAGTGGTTCAAGATATGGAGGAGTTCAATTGGTTTTGGCACCTCAGACAAGTCTGCCAAGACTTCCTCAACCAATTCTTCTCGAATGATTTCTTGAGCTAACTCCACGCATTCATTACAAATAAAAGCATTGTTGCCAGCGATTATTTTTTGTACTTCTTCTTGGTTTTTGCCACAAAATGAGCAATAAACCATCATATCATTTTTTCTATTTGTAGACATGATTTCCTTCCATTCTATACTGTCATTCTATCTAAAACAAGGTCATGTAAAAAGCATGAATACTATTGACCAGATTGGTAAAGGCATTTAACCAGAGGAGGATAGAAAGCCCGTAACGCTTTTTACGAAAAGCCTGTGCTCCTGCCAGAAGGCAGATGAAACACAGAAAAGCCGTGAATAAACCAAATAAACTCCGTTCCATTAGACTTCCTTTCTCTTGCGGTATTGGATGGTAAAATCATAAGGATTTTTCTCATCTTTGGCGTAAAATTTGCTTGAAACTGTCTCAAAAAGAGACAAGTCAAACTCTTCAGGGAAATAGGTATCTCCCTCAACCCGAGCATGAATTTGAGTCACAATCACTTCATCAAGGTAGGGTTCAAAAGCCTGAAAAATTTGCTTGCCACCGAGAATGTAGAGATTCTTTTCTTGAGCCTGATACCAGTCCAGAACAGACTGGACGTCCTGAAAAGTAGCAACCCCATCTATCTTTTCTTCCGGATTACGCGTCAAAATCAGGGTCTCCCGTTGTGGAAGCAAGCGACGCCCCATTCCATCAAAGGTCACACGTCCCATCAAGATAGCATGATTCAGAGTTGTTTCCTTGAAATGTTGCAGTTCTGCTGGCAAATGCCAAGGCAGACGATTGTCCTTACCAATCACACCCTCTTCATCCTGGGCCCAAATAGCTACGATTTTCTTAGTCATGCTTCCATCCTTTTCACTGATAGTACTATTTTATCAAAAAACTAAAAAAAAGACTGGTTTGGAATAGCTTACAAAATAGAAAAAATCTGTAAGAAATTTCCTACAGATTTATCTATGTTACCTTGTTTCTTACAAACCAGGTGCTTGTCCAAGTTCTGCGGCAAGCATCCAAACTGTTTTCTCAAGTTCAGCCTTAGCACCAACAAAAATATCGTTTGTAACATCATCGCCTTCTTCGTCAGTCACATCCAACGCTTTTTGGAAAAGAGTGATGAGGTAGCGATAAATAGCTAGAACACGTTCCAAGCTTTCTTCAACATTACGGTATTCACCAGCTTCTTCTTCGATTTCACTGTTTTGAAGGAACTCTGTCAATGTAGAGAATGGGCTTCCACCGAGTGTAATCAATCGTTCGCTGATTTCATCTAAATGACCATCAAGAGCATCCATGTACTCATCCATTTTTGGATGCCATACCATAAAACCGCGTCCACGCATATACCAGTGTACTTGGTGCAAAGCAACATGAGCTACGTACAAATCAGCTACAGCTTGATTCAAAACTTCCTTTGTTTTTGCCAATGCTACTGGCGCTGCTTTTGTTAATGTTGCGACATCTTTTGCTGCTTCTTTTTTCAATTCTACCATTTTATTTTACCTCATTCATTATTTTTATGTAACCACTTCTTAACGATTACTACCTTAGTATACTACTAAGGAAAGACAATAGCAAGCCAAATGACCCACATGAGAAAAGTTGCAATAGACTGATAATTTAAGAATTCTTTAGAATAAAACACAGTCCCCTTACACATCTCTTAACTGCGACAAAATAAAGAAAAAGAGGATGCAATTTTCTTGCACACTCCTTTTTCAAACTTATATCTTAATACCAAACGCTGACATCTACGCGCCCTTGGATTCCTTTCATGTATTCAGAAGAGGTATATTGCCAACCTTTTTCTCCTGAATAATGAGGGTTTTCCCATTCTAAAGCATTCGTATAGGCCGCTACCCAGTTTACATGTTTTAAAATATCTGGGTGTTTTAAACGCGTCTGTAATAAACTACGATAGCTATAGACATACACATTTTGATAACCCGCCTGCTTCATCGTCTCCATGTACTTGTTGATGATCTTAACCCAAGTACCTGTATCACTCGGAGCACGCTTACTTTTATTCACATACTCCCAGTTCTCAACATCATAGTAGATAGGATAAGACAGGTTCATATTGTATTTCTTCAGAAGTTCAATGGTCTGTTCAGCATCATTCTCAGCATCAGTCTCATTTTCAGCATAAGTATAGAGATAAACACCATAAGGAATTCCCAGACGGTTTAGCTCCTTAATGTTATGCGCCAATTCCTTGTCTTCTTTACCGCTATAACCTAGACGAACAATGACACCATCTACTTCATTTTCATCAATAACCTTTTTCCAATCATTGATACGACCATTGTGCTCACTAATATCAATGACTTTCTTAGCATGTTCGGTTCCCACTTGTTCTTCTCTATTATTAAAGAAATAGCGTTTACCATCTCTGTGAACCCAGCCGACATTCAAATCTTTCTTTTCTTTGAGCTCACCAGAAGCCGCAAAGATATAGCGAGCACCATCCATAATCACTTCGTCAGTCGCCATGGCACCACTTCCAGTCAAATAGTAGTTGCCTTGCCACTCATTCCGAGCCATATAGCCCCACTTCTTGAAATAGTACCATTTGCCACCCACTTTTTGCCACTCTTGGTTGGCATAAGTTCCATCGGATTTTAGATAAAAATAAGCAGAATAAGCCGGATCATAAAGCCATTCATTTTGCATCATGGCACCTTGACCATTCAAGAAATAACTTCCTTGCCATTGGCTTTTAGCCATGTAACCCCACTCCTTGAAGTAATACCACTTATTTCCAATCAATTGCCATTCTTGATGAGCATAAGCCCCATCTGACTTGAGATAAAACCAACTCTTGTAATTATTATCATAAAGCCATTCATTTTGAGCCATGTAGCCACCTGATTTTAGGTAATAGCTACCCCGCCACTCATTTTGAGCATAACGACCGTCTGATTTGAGATAAAACCAAGCTTTGTAGTTATTATCAAAAATCCATTCACTTTGAGCTTTAGATCCATCAGCCTTTACATAATAATCCCCATCCCAGTGGGTAGCAACATTGGTCTTTACACCTGTGCTCGTTTGAGTTTTATTAGAAGACTGATTTTGCTCTGAACTACTTGAAACTGTCGTTGTATCCTGCGAAGTTTTTGAAACTTCAGTTTCATTTGCAGCGACATGGCTCGTTGCCAAGCCTAGTAAACAGATACTGGCTAATCCAATTTTTCCAATTTTTGTTTTCAATCTTTCCTCTCCTATAAAAAATGGAACAGACATTTGAATGCTGTTCCACCTAGCTTTTGCTACTTACTGATTATTTTACAAAGTCAAGCAAAGCCAAGAAGCTTTCAGCTTCAAGTGACGCACCACCTACAAGGGCACCGTCAACGTCTGGACAAGCCATGTATGAAGCAACGTTCTCAGGTTTAACAGAACCACCGTATTGAACACGAACTTTGTCTGCAACTTCTTGACCAAAGTCAGCAGCTACAACGTCACGAACAACTTTACACATTTTTTGTGCGTCGTCTTGTGAAGCTGATTTACCAGTACCGATAGCCCAGATTGGCTCATAAGCGATAACTGATGCAGCAACTTGTTCTGCAGTCAATCCAGCCAATGCAGCAGATACTTGAGCACCTACGAATTCAGCAGCTTTACCAGCTTCGTAAGTTTCAAGTGACTCACCACAACAGATGATTGGAAGCATACCATTTGCAAAGATTGCTTTTGCTTTTTTGTTGATATCTTCGTCAGTTTCATGGAAGTAGTCACGGCGTTCTGAGTGGCCGATAACAACGTAGTCAGTACCGATTTCTTTCAAAACTTGTGGGCTAGTTTCACCAGTGAAAGCACCTGCATTTTCAAAATAGCAGTTTTGAGCAGCAACTTTAAGGTTTGAACCTTTTGCAGCAACAAGAACAGTTGTCAAATCAAGAGCTGGAGCAGCGATACCTGCTTCAACAAGATCTGATGAAGGAAGTTTTGACGCAACTGCTTCAACGAATGCTTTAGCTTCTTCTGGATTTTTGTTCATTTTCCAGTTACCAGCGATAAATGGTTTACGTGACATTTCACATACCTCTTTTTTCAATTTATTTTCTATTTATTTTATCACAATTAAACACAGCTTGCAAATCTTACTCGGATTTCAAGCCTGCTTGCATGGATTAATCCTTCCAAAGATCCATAGCATTTCTGAAATCTGCCGATACCTGTGTCAACTGAGGATTGCTCGCTTCTCTCTCTGCCCGCTTAGCCTCGATTTGAGCCACACTTTTGATGCCTTCATGGCGCCAGTTTCTCAAAATCGCCTGAATGTACTTCCAGTTTGCTTTTCCATTTAAAACAGCTTCACGAAGAGCCTCCTTAATCAAGTCAGCACTGGTTCCATCTTCTTTTAGTGTCTTAGTCAAATCTTCAATTTCAAAAGGTGTCAACAAGCGTCCCAACTCCTGCTGGAAGGTTTCTACCAAATCCTTGAGCTGATTTTGAGGTGTCAACTGGTCTGAACTTGAATGAGCGACTCCAAGAAAATCATCCAAACGTTCCAAAGCCAAACTAGCATCAAAAAGCAATTCGATTTCACCATTCAATTCAATCGTTCGATACTGGAGCAGTCCTCTCTCCGTAAGATTAGAAATGGACTGGTTGACATCTGAAATTTCCTTGCCAATCCTTTCAGCAATCTGGCTTGGCGACATTTCTTCCAAACCTGTCGTATTTTGCAAATAGAAAAATTGCCAGACCAGAAAATCGTCGCTAGAAGGAAAGAGTTCCTTAAAATGCAAGAGCAGGGCACTCGGTAAAACCAAGTTCCCTGATTTAAAAGCGTCTAAATATGTCATAATTCCTCTTATAAATACCCAAATGCAGATGCATCATCTTCTATTTTTCTCCAGTCAAAAGGGGTTTCCTGATAGACAGCATAGTTTACCCAGTTACTGAAAAAGAGAGCTGCTGATGAAGACCAACAAAGACAAGGTGTCTGGTTGACATCATCATCCTTAAAGTAATTTTCTGGAATATGAGGATCCAAACCTGCATCACGATCTCGAAAATACTCTTTTGCCAAGGTATCCCGGTCATATTCCAAATGCCCAAAACTATAAATTTCACGTAAATCACGACTGGCCAAAATCGAAACCCCAACCTGAGGCCCCTCTGATAAAATTTCAAGATTGGTCTTGTTTAAGACTTCTTCCTTAGAAATCTCCGTGTGCCGTGAATGAGGGGATACATAGCTATCGTCAAAACCTCTAAATAGAAGATGACCTTCCTTTAAGGTGTCCTGAGGATAAATACCCGATAACTTACTGTCCATCTGGTATTTTTCCACTCCATAGCGCAGATAAAGACCAGCCTGAGCTCCCCAACAGATATGAAGGGTCGAATAGACATGAGTCTTAGACCACTCAAGCACCTGGCTAAATTCCTCCCAATAGTCCACTTCCTCAAATGGTAAATGTTCAACTGGAGCACCCGTGATGATCATCCCATCAAAATACTCATCCTTGACTTCAGGAAAAGTTTTATAAAAGGTCTCCATGTGTTCTGAACGAGTTGTCTTAGAACGATGGCTCTCCATATAGAGAAAATCAATATCCAGTTGTAGGGGTGTATTGGCCAAATGGCGCAACAACTGGGTCTCTGTGACCATTTTCTGTGGCATGAGATTTAAAATTAAAATCTTCAAAGGACGGATATCTTGGTGAGCAGCACGTTGATCATCCATGACAAAGATATTCTCTGTCCGTAAAATCTCAACAGCTGGTAATTTTTTATCAATTCGAATCGGCATAACCCTCTCCTAACTGTACTCTTTCAGGAATCATTGCATATGTTTGAAACTCTTCGAAAATCTTTTCAAACCGCATCAACATTGCCTTGCCGTACGTATATGTTACTGACTTCG
>NZ_VMMZ01000051.1:0-4955 GCF_013277475.1 Streptococcus sp. k-628 | reverse complement strand
CAAAAGTAGTTGAAACACCGGAGACTCCACAACCAAAACCAGGAGAAACACCAGAGACTCCACAACCAAAACCAGGAGAAACACCAGAGACTCCACAACCAAAACCAGGAGAAACACCAGAGACTCCACAACCAAAACCAGGAGAAACACCGGAGACT
This sequence comes from Streptococcus sp. k-628, assembly GCF_013277475.1. Lineage (NCBI taxonomy): Bacteria > Bacillati > Bacillota > Bacilli > Lactobacillales > Streptococcaceae > Streptococcus > Streptococcus sp. k-628. Next base: position 4,797 of record NZ_VMMZ01000051.1, on the reverse strand, counting down.
CCACAACCTGGACAACCAACCACTCCTGAGGAAGCACCAGCTCAACCAGGACAGCCATCTGAGCCTGAAGACCAACCAGATCTTAAGGTAGCTCCGCCGACTATCGCTATTGTGGAAGAACCAAATAAAGCAAGTTTCGAAGTAAAAGCTCCTAAAAAAGATGCAGATACAGTCAAAATTATCTATCCTAAGAGTGATGGCTCTGGTAATGAAGTTCTAACTCTTACCAAGCAACCTACTGGTGAATGGACTTTAGACAAACAACCTGAAAATGTTACATTAGACAAGAAAACAGGTACTGTAACCATTCCACGAGAATCAGTTGTTAACAAACAAAAAGTCCAAGCTCAAGCCAAGCATAAAACGAGTGATTATACTCCGTTTGTATACGCTGCTTTATCAATCGAAGCAGCAAACCCAGAGCATCCAGTAACGCTATGGGTAGATACAGCAGGTAAGGAGCTCAAGAAAAAAGTAGTTGGCAAAAAAGAACTTGCTGGCGAAATTGCAGGCTACAAGTGGTTATCTAGTCGCTTAGAAGAAGGTATTTTAACTCATACATTTGAGAAAGTAGCGAATGGAACTCCAATTTTACCAGAAAGCCCAACTAGTCATCCAATGACTCCATCAAGTTCGCCATCAACTTCAACGCCAGAAAAACCAAACAAAGCTGAAACTCCAGCGGTTCGTACAGTATGGCGCGATGAAAACGGAAAAGACTTGAAGGTTCCATCAGTTGATAAGGAAGAAGCAGGTGAAGTTCCAGGCTATGAATTTGTTGAGAGTCACCGTGAGGGAGATAACTTGACAGTTCATGTGTTTAGAATCAAGCAAGCTCAAACTCCTGCTCCAAAAGACCAAACTCCAAGTCCAGCACCATCTAAAGTTTCAGAACAAAAAGGTGAAGCAGTGGCTACAGCTACATCAGAAAAGACAGTAGATAGTGTAACATCTACGAAAACATCTGATAAAGCAGAATTGCCAAACACAGGTACAGAATCTAATGCTAGCTTGGCTAGCGCTGGTATCATGACCTTGTTAGCTGGTCTAGGACTAGGATTCTTCAAGAAAAAAGAAGATGAAAAATAAAGCTCTTTATCAACTGTAGCAGGTTGAGAAAAGCTAAGATTAAGAAGAGGCTGAGAAAAAGCCTCTCAAATCAGAAAAACGCATAGTATCAGGTATTGAAAAACTTGAGACTATGCGTTTTATTGTGGGAAGATTTACTTCATTTTCTCCAGAAGTTGAGTTTTGGCCCAGTCTCTTTAAATTATATGTTATCTTAAATTCAGAATAGAACATTATAACTTATAAAACATTGCTAGAAATTGATTCGACTTTACTATCCTATTTGTTCAGAGTTTATTTCATTTTGCTATAAAGTTTGAGATTTCTTTTATTTTTTCTACTCTTTTTCCGAATAAATAGATAGAAGCATCAAATCTAGTAAATTAGATTAAAAAATGTGCTATAATGAAAGGAGAGCAAACATGACTGTACGTCATCCGGGCATCAGCCCAACCAATGACTTGGTTGCTAAAAAAATCTTTAGCAATCCAGAAATCACTTGTCAATTTATTCGCGATATGTTGGACTTGCCAGCCAAAAATGTGACCATTTTGGAGGGAAGTAACATTCATGTCTTGCCCACTACACCTTACTCGGCCCAAGACTTCTATACCAGTATAGACGTCTTGGCGGAACTGGATAATGGAACTCAAGTTATTATCGAAATTCAAGTTCATCATCAGAATTTTTTCATCAATCGCCTATGGGCTTATCTATGTAGTCAGGTCAATCAAAATCTCGAAAAAATTCGTCAACGTGAAGGTGATACCCACCAGAGTTACAAGCATATCGCACCTGTTTACGCAATAGCTATTGTGGATAGTAATTATTTCCAAGATGATCTAGCTTTCCACAGTTTCAGTATGCGCGAAGACACGACAGGTGAAGTCTTAACCATCACAAATAACGGTCAAGAAAACCATCTAGTCAAGATGGCGTTCTTGGAACTAAAAAAATATAGAGAAACCAGCAAAGACAAGGTTCGCAAGCCATGGTTGGAGTTTTTCGGCAACAAGCCCTTTACCCAAGAACCAGAGCGAGCCATCAGCCAAGCAGATCAACTGCTGGACTACAAGAGCTGGGCCGAGGAGGACAGGAAAATGTTTAGTCAACTACGTATGCGCGAAGAACAAGCATTATTGGCCCATGACTATGCCTTGGAAACAGCTAGGGCGGAAGGAATCGAAAAAGGTTTAGAGCGAGGTCTTGAACAAGGACTGGAGCGTGGAAAAGTTGAAGGTAGTTTGTCTATGCTACTAAATCTCGTTCGCCAAGGTCTTCTGACATCTGAGGTTGCCAGCCAGCAGTTAGGAATGACAGTTGCTGAGTTTGAGGAGCTATTGAAAGACCATTGTAAATAAGAATAATAAAAATACAGAGAAACCAGCAAAGATAGCGTTCGCAAGCCGTGGTTGGAGTTTTTTGGGAACAAGCCCTTTACTCAACAACCCGAGCGAGCCATCAGCCAAGCAGACCAACTGCTGGACTACAAGAGCTGGTCCGAGGAGGACAGGAAAATGTTTAGTCAACTACGTATGCGCGAAGAACAAGCTTTGTTAGCACAGGACTATGCCTTGGAAACTGCTAGGGCTGAGGGAGTTGAACAAGGTTTAGAACGTGGTCTTGAACAAGGACGAGCAGAAGGTATTGAACAGGGTTTAGAACGTGGAAAACTTTTTGCCTTCTTAGACATGGTTCGTCAACATGTTTTAACTTCTGAATTTGCCAGCCAGCAGTTAGGAATGACTGTCGCTGAGTTTGAGTCACTCTTGTAAACGAGCGAAAATGTTTAGCTAGCTATCTTGCAAAAAAATAAGTAGAGTTTATAATCCAAATACTTTTTAATACCAAGAATAAGCAGAGCCGGTTTTTCTAGGATATTTGGGTTAAGACGATTGTCTTGAATGCCTTAGGGAAACATGCTATACTACTTGTATGATTATTTTATAAGCTAATAAAATTGAACGTTCTTTTGCAGGAGAGGTTCTTTTTGATAATATCAACCTGCAGGTTGATGAACGAGATCGGATTGCCCTTGTTAGGAAAAATGGTGCAGGTAAGTCTACTCTTTTGAAGATTTTAGTTGGAGAAGAGGAGCCAACTAGCGGAGAAATCAATAAGAAAAAAGATATTTCTCTGTCTTACCTAGCCCAAGATAGCCGTTTTGAGGTTGCAGATAAGACTGACGAAGTCAGTTACATATATCTACAGCAAGGCGACGTTGACGTGGTTTGAAGAGATTTTCGAAGAGTATTATTTTTAAAAAATCTTTCCAGAAACTAGTTGCTAAATAGGGTAAAAATTGATAAAATAAGGAATATCTAAAAAATTTTAAGGAGAATCTAGCAAATGGATTTCACATGGGCACTGAAGTATGCCACTGAATTTTTGGGAACTGCCATTTTGATCATTCTTGGGAATGGTGCAGTTGCCAACGTTGAACTTAAAGGTACGAAAGGTCACCAAAGTGGCTGGATCGTCATCGCTGTTGGTTATGGTATGGGGGTTATGATCCCAGCCTTGATGTTTGGTAACGTATCTGGGAACCACATCAATCCTGCTTTCACTCTAGGACTTGCAGTTAGCGGTCTTTTCCCTTGGGTACAAGTGGTACCTTACATTATCGCGCAAGTCTTGGGGGCTATCTTTGGTCAAGCCTTGGTTGTGGCAACACACCGCCCATTCTACTTGAAAACTGAAAACTCAAATAACATCTTGGGAACTTTCTCAACTATTTCAAGTATTGACCATGGTACAAAAGAAAGTCGCTATGCAGCAACTGTCAATGGTTTTATTAACGAGTTTGTTGGTTCATTTGTTTTGTTCTTTGCAGCTCTTGGTTTGACTAAAAACTTCTTTGGTGCTGAAGTGCTTCAATACATGAAACAAATGGCAACACAAGCAGGACAAACAGTTGATTTTTCTGACTTGGCTATTAAAGCACAGGTGGCTCCACACACTGCTTCAGGACTTTCTGTGGCTCACTTGGCACTTGGATTCCTCGTTATGGCTTTGGTAACATCACTTGGAGGACCTACAGGACCTGCCTTGAACCCAGCTCGTGACTTGGGACCACGTCTCCTTCATGCTTTCCTTCCAAAATCAGTTCTTGGTGAGCATAAAGGCGATTCAAAATGGTGGTATTCTTGGGTACCAGTAGTAGCACCTATTGCAGCAGCAATTGCGGCAGTAGCTGTATTCAAATTCCTTTATCTCTAAGAAATAGCTCCTTTAACATTTGAGTGAGCACCATCTATAAGTAAGAGAGGATCAGACTGGTTCTCTCTTTTTGATTTTTTAGGGAAATGAAAGAAAATCTAAACAAACTCCTCTCCAGCAGTGGTTTAGAAGTCTCAGTGGGCTATTCCAGCTATTATAGTAGGTTGCAGTTGAAATAATAGATCCTTGTTTCTAAAACATTGTGAGAAATTGGTTTGAATTCCCCAATCAAATTGTGCAGTTTTCATTCTACTATATATTATCGAAGCTGGGGTCCCTATCTTGTAAGTCTGCTTTATAGTGGGTTGAAGTTGGAATAGTCTGCCCTTCTTTCTCAAATATTGTGAGGAATTGATTTGCCTTCCTCAACAAAATGTTCAGTTTCTATTTCATTTTGCCATAAAATAAGCGATTAGGGGGGCTATTCTTCGACCGACATTGGCTCTGCTGTGTCCTTATCGTTTTATCTGCAATCTTATACTCAATGAAAATCAAAGAGTAAACTAGGAA
>NZ_VMMZ01000050.1:0-8128 GCF_013277475.1 Streptococcus sp. k-628 | reverse complement strand
CAGTATTGAGAAAAAGATTTAATGACCAAGCCTGAGATAATTCTCAGGTTTTTTCGTCTCTTTTCCGAATAAATAGATAGTAGCAGTGAATCTAGTAAACCTAGATTTAATACTCTTCGAAAATCAAATTCAAACCACGTCAACGTCGCCTTGCCGTATATATGTGACTGACTTCGTCAGTCTTATCTGCAACCTCAAAACAGTGTTTTGAGCAACTTGCGGCTAGTTTCCTAGTTTGCTCTTTGATTTTCATTGAGTATAAAACTGTGGTATAATAAAAGGAGGAAAAGGATGATTCTAAGACATCCGGGCATCAGCCCGACCAATGACTTGGTTGCTAAGAAGATTTTTAGCAATCCAGAAATTACTTGTCAATTTATCCGCGATATGTTGGACTTGCCAGCTAAAAATGTGACCATTTTGGAGGGAAGTAACATTCACGTCTTGCCTTCCCTGCCCTACTCAGCGCAGGATTTTTACACTAGTATAGATGTTTTAGCTGAACTAGATAATGGGACCCAAGTAATTATTGAAATTCAAGTTCATCATCAGAATTTTTTTATCAATCGCCTGTGGGCTTACCTGTGTAGTCAGGTCAATCAAAACCTAGAAAAAATTCGTCAGCGAGAAGGAAATACTCACCAGAGTTATAAACACATTGCACCAGTTTATGCTATCGCAATTGTGGACAGCAATTATTTCTCAGATGATTTGGCTTTCCACAGTTTTAGTATGCGAGAGGACACGACAGGTGAGGTCTTAACCATCACAAACAATGGACAAGAAAACCATCTAGTCAAGATGGCATTCTTGGAATTAAAAAAATATAGAGAAACCAGCAAAGACGAGGTTCGCAAACCGTGGTTGGAGTTTTTTGGGAACAAGCCCTTTACCCAACAACCCGAGCGAGCCATCAGCCAAGCAGACCAACTGCTGGACTACAAGAGCTGGTCCGAGGAGGACAGGAAAATGTTTAGTCAACTACGTATGCGCGAAGAACAAGCCTTGTTAGCACAGGACTATGCCTTGGAACAAGCAGAGGAAAAGGGCTTAGAACTTGGACTTGAACGTGGTCGTGCAGAGGGTCGTGAACAAGGACGAGAAGAAGGCATTGAAGAGGGATTAAAAGTAGGTTTAGTAAATCTCGTTCGCCAACATCTCCTGACTTCCGAGGTTGCCAGCCAGCAGTTAGGCATGACTGTCGCTGAGTTTGAAGAATTATTGAAAGACCATCATAACTAAGAACTAAAAAAATATAGAGAAACCAGCAAAGACGAGGTTCGTAAACCGTGGTTGGAGTTTTTCGGGAATAAGCCCTTTACCCAAGAACCCGAGCGAGCTATCAGCCAAGCAGACCAACTGCTAGACTATAAGAGCTGGTCCGAGGAGGACAGGAGAATGTTTAGTGAACAACGTATGCGCGAAGAACAGGCCTTGTTAGCTCAGGACTATGCTTTGGAAACTGCTAGGGCTGAAGGTCTTGAACAAGGACTAGAGCGTGGTATTGAACGTGGTCGTGCAGAGGGTCGTGAACAAGGACGAGAAGAAGGTATTGAAGAGGGATTAAAAGTAGGTTTAGTAAATCTCGTTCGCCAACATCTCCTGACTTCCGAGGTTGCCAGCCAGCAGTTAGGCATGACCGTCGCTGAGTTTGAAGAATTATTGAAAGACCATCATAACTAAGAACTAAAAAATACAGAGAAACCAGCAAAGATGGCATTCGCAAACCCTGGTTGGAGTTTTTCGAGAATAAACCCTTTACTCAACACCCCGAGCGAGCCATCAGCCAAGCCAGCGGTTAGGCGTGTCCATTGCTGAGTTGGTGTCCTTTCTATGAACTCACATTTTTAATAGTAGAAAGTTGATGGGATGGCAAGTTATTATAAAAATATTTGTCATTTTTGCTTGACATTTGCAGTTCTTTATTAGATAATACCAGAGAAGTAAGAATAATCTAGCAATCCATACAGCCTATATGTTGAGATTTGTTCAAAGACAGCATGCTTGAGAAAATTTTTTCCTTGTTTAGTAAAATGATGAAAAAAATTAAAAAATTAGCAGAAAACTCTTGACAAATCCTGCAAATATTTATATACTGTATGGTAGTAAGATAGTCTTACAAAATATTATAAAGAAAATGAAGGAGATAAAACGATGAAAAAAGTTTTATTGACAAGCGCGGTTGCTCTTGCAGCATTTGGTGCTGTACAAGCAGTTTCAGCAGATTCAGATTTTAACAAATTAGTTGCGGATGCTTTGGGTATTACAGCTCCAGCTTCAGATGCTAATGGCCTTACTATGGACCAGTATAACGCGGTCAAGAATCTTGTAAAAACATTGCGTGAAAAAAATGTTGCCTTAGAAAAAGCTAAGAAAACATATGCAGGTGTAGACGCAAAATTCGAAGAGGCTAAAAAGGCATATTCTGATGCAGTATATGCTGTTCGTGCAGCTAAAGCCAATAATGTAGTTGCTAGAGAGAAACTATCAAAAATTACTGATGTAAAAAACAAAATCGCAGCAGATTTTGCTGGTGACCTTTCTCAAGATGAAAATGCAGCTACAAATGAATATGGTACCAAAACAAAAGATTTAGCAACTAAGACAAAGCAGTTGGGGACTGAAGCAGATGCTAAAACAGCAACAGTAGAACCTAGCGGCTCAGATTTGACTGCCTATGCTAAGTTGAAGAAGACTACAGAAGATTTGGATGTAGCTAGTAACGAACTAGAAACTTATTTAAATACACATCAACCTATTCCTGGTGCTCCAGCTTCTGAAGTAAAAACATTTAACGAAGAAAGAGTTAGATTAGAGAAAGAAAAGAGTGAAGCTGAAGTAGCAAAACAAGAAGCTGCTGCAACCGTGGATACTCTGAAAAAAGAAGTAAAAGATCTTAAGGATGCTAAGCAAGCGGCAGATAAGCAATTAAAAGTTTTGGGTGATGCGATTACAAAATTAAACGAAGCTATTGCAAACGGAACAGGAACACTTGATGGAAAAACACTTGCAGATTTAACTACTTTTGTAACTGAAAAACAAACCGAGCTAGCTACAGCAAGCGATGCAGTTAGAAATGCAGAAGAAAATCTGAACACTGCTAAGTCTCAATTCAATACTGCGAAGGAGAATGCTGAAAACGCATATAAGGCACAAAACTTACCATTTGTGTTAGAAGATATTCTTAAACCTGCTCAACCAACTCCAGAACCAGCTCCACTCCAATTTGGTTGGAACAAAGATGCTAAGGGTAACTGGACTTATGTAGTTGACTCAAAAGGTAAAAAAGCAACTGGTTGGGTTAACGATAAAGGAACTTGGTATTACCTAAACGCTGAAGGCGTAATGCAAACAGGTTGGGCTAAAGTTGGCGGAACTTGGTACTACCTAAACGACAACGGTTCTATGGCAACTGGTTGGGTTAAAGATAACGGTACTTGGTACTACCTAAACAACAACGGTTCTATGGCAACTGGTTGGGTTAAAGATAACGGTACTTGGTACTACCTAAACAACAACGGTTCTATGGCAACTGGTTGGTACAAAGTTGGTGAAAAATGGTACTACTCATACGCTTCAGGTGCCCTTGCAGTTAACACGACTGTAAATGGCTACACTGTAAACGAAAACGGTGAGTGGGTTAAATAATCCAAGATAATTTAAAACTAGGAGAGTTCTCTCCTAGTTTTTTTGCTCTTTGTTAGCTATAGGGGGTAGAGTTTTTGGTATTTTCCTTGGAACTTTGTCTATTGGTTAGAAGAAAATAAAAAGTGAACAAGACGATATTTCAGTCCTGTTCACTTTTATGTTATAAGTTATTCTATAGTCTTACAACAACGCCTCAAACTCAGCTACGGTCATACCCAATTGTTCACTCGCAAATTCAGAAGTTAAGACATGTTGGCGAACCATATCTAAGAAGGCAAAAAGTTTCCCTTCTTCCCTTCCTTCAACTTTCCCACGCTCCAGTCCCTGTTCAATACCTTCTGCTCGACCACGTTCAAGACCACGTTCTAAGCCCTTTTCCTCCGCTTGTTCCAAGGCATGGTCCTGCGCTAACAATGCCTGTTCTTCACGCATACGTAGTTGACTAAACATCTTCCTGTCCTCCTCGGACCAGCTCTTGTAGTCCAGCAGTTGGTCTGCCTGGCTGATAGCTCGCTCAGGTTCTTGGGTAAAGGGTTTATTCCCGAAAAACTCCAACCACGGCTTGCGAATCTCGTCTTTGCTGGTTTCTCTATATTTTTTTAATTCCAAGAATGCCATCTTGACTAGATGGTTTTCTTGTCCATTGTTTGTGATAGTTAAGACTTCACCCGTCGTATCTTCTCGCATGCTAAAACTGTGGAAAGCTAGATCATCTTGGAAATAATTACTATCCACAATAGCTATTGCGTAAACAGGTGCGATATGCTTGTAGCTCTGGTGAGTATCACCTTCACGCTGGCGGATTTTTTCAAGATTTTGATTGACCTGACTACACAGGTAAGCCCACAGGCGATTGATGAAAAAATTCTGATGATGAACTTGAATTTCAATGATTACTTGGGTTCCATTATCTAGTTCAGCTAAAACATCTATACTAGTGTAAAAATCCTGCGCTGAGTACGGCAGGGAAGGCAAGACGTGAATGTTACTTCCCTCCAAAATCGTCACATTTTTTGCTGGCAAGTCCAGCATATCGCGAATAAACTGACAAGTGATTTCTGGATTGCTAAAGATTTTCTTAGCAACCAAGTCATTGGTTGGGCTAATGCCCGGATGTCTGAGAATCATCTATTTCCTCCTTTTATTATACCATAGTTTTAAATCTAGGCTCACTAGATTCACTGCTTCTATCTATTTATTCGGAAAAAATATGAAAAATATTGGGTATGGCTCTTTCCAATGGTATTTTTTGGTGCTTTCCTTTATAATGGGTGTATGGATAAGAAAAAATTATTATTGATTGATGGATCTTCTGTTGCTTTTCGGGCGTTTTTTGCGCTCTATCAGCAGTTGGATCGTTTTAAGAATGCGGCTGGTTTGCATACCAATGCGATTTATGGTTTCCAGTTGATGTTGAGTCATTTGTTGGAGCGGGTTGAGCCTAGTCATATTTTAGTAGCCTTTGATGCGGGAAAGACGACCTTCCGTACAGAGATGTATGCGGACTATAAGGGTGGCCGGGCTAAGACTCCTGATGAGTTTCGTGAGCAATTTCCTTTCATTCGTGAGTTGCTGGATCATATGGGGCTTCGTCACTATGAGCTTGCTCAGTATGAGGCGGATGACATCATTGGGACACTGGATAAGCTAGCAGAGCAGGATGGTTTTGATATTACCATTGTCAGTGGGGACAAGGACTTGATTCAGCTGACGGATGAGCATACGGTAGTTGAGATTTCCAAGAAAGGTGTGGCTGAGTTTGAGGCCTTTACGCCAGAATATCTTATGGAAAAGATGGGCATTACACCGACGCAGTTTATCGATCTCAAGGCGCTCATGGGTGATAAGTCGGATAATATTCCTGGGGTGACTAAAATCGGTGAAAAGACGGGTATCAAGCTCTTGCTGGAGCATGGTTCGCTTGAGGGAATTTATGAAAATATTGATGGGATGAAGGCTTCTAAGATGAAGGAAAATCTCATCAATGATAAGGAACAGGCCTTTTTGTCTAAAACACTGGCGACCATTGATACCAAGGCACCGATTGAGATTGGTTTGGATGATTTGGTCTATAGTGGTCCAGATGTGGAAAATCTTGGGAAATTCTACGATGAGATGGGCTTCAAACAGCTCAAGCAGGCTTTAAATGTATCGTCGGCTGATGTGGCTGAGAGCTTGGACTTTACTATCGTTGACCAAGTCAGTCAAGATATGCTGAGTGAAGAGTCTATCTTCCATTTTGAGCTTTTTGGTGAGAATTACCATACGGATGATTTGGTTGGATTTGCCTGGTCTTGTGGGGATAAGCTTTATGCTACAGACAAGCTTGAGCTTTTGGAAGACCCGATTCTCAAGGACTTCTTAGAAAAAACACCTCTGAGAGTTTATGACTTTAAGAAGGCTAAAGTTCTCTTGCATCGTTTTGGTGTGGATTTGCAGGCGCCTGCTTTTGATAGCCGATTGGCTAAATACCTCCTTTCGACTGTGGAGGATAATGAAATTGCGACCATTGCTAGTCTTTATGGTCAGACATATTTGATCGATGATGAGACTTTCTACGGTAAAGGTGTTAAAAAGGCCATTCCTGAACGTGAGAAATTCTTGGAACACTTAGCTCGTAAGCTTGCAATTTTGGTTGAGACTGAGCCTGTTTTACTTGAAAAACTCAGTGAAAATGGGCAATTAGAGCTTCTTTATGATATGGAGCAACCTCTGGCTTTTGTCCTTGCTAAGATGGAAATTGCTGGGATTAAGGTTAAAAAAGAAACCTTGCTTGAAATGCAGGCTGAAAATGAGCTTGTCATTGAAAAACTGACTCAGGAGATTTATGAACTGGCTGGTGAGGAGTTTAATATCAACTCTCCTAAGCAGTTGGGGGTACTTCTCTTTGAAAAATTGGCCCTTCCTCTAGAATACACTAAGAAAACTAAGACAGGTTATTCGACTGCCGTGGATGTCTTAGAGCGCCTGGCTCCTATTGCTCCGATTGTTAAGAAAATCCTAGACTACCGTCAGATTGCCAAGATTCAATCGACTTATGTGATTGGCTTGCAGGACTGGATTTTGGCTGATGGCAAGATTCATACTCGTTATGTGCAGGATTTGACCCAGACCGGGCGTTTGTCTAGTGTGGATCCAAACTTGCAAAACATTCCTGTGCGTTTGGAGCAGGGCCGTCTCATTCGTAAGGCTTTTGTGCCTGAGTGGGAGGATAGTGTGTTGCTCAGCTCGGACTATTCACAAATTGAATTGCGCGTTTTGGCGCATATTTCTAAGGATGAACACTTGATTAAGGCTTTCCAAGAGGGGGCAGATATCCATACTTCGACAGCCATGCGTGTCTTTGGCATTGAACGTCCTGAGGATGTGACTGCAAACGACCGTCGCAATGCCAAGGCTGTCAACTTTGGAGTGGTTTACGGGATTTCAGACTTTGGTTTGTCTAATAATCTGGGCATTAGCCGTAAGGAGGCCAAAGCCTACATTGATACCTACTTTGAACGCTTCCCAGGCATCAAAAACTACATGGATGAAGTGGTGCGTGAGGCGCGTGATAAGGGCTATGTGGAGACCCTCTTCAAGCGTCGTCGTGAGTTGCCAGATATCAATTCGCGTAACTTTAACATTCGTGGTTTCGCAGAGAGGACGGCTATCAACTCACCTATTCAGGGTTCGGCGGCAGATATTCTCAAGATTGCCATGATTCAGCTGGATAAAGCCTTGGTTGCAGGTGGTTATCAGACTAAGATGCTGTTACAAGTGCACGATGAAATCGTCCTTGAAGTGCCTAAATCTGAATTGGTAGAGATGAAAAAATTAGTCAAACAAACCATGGAAGAAGCCATTCAACTCAGTGTTCCCCTCATCGCGGATGAGAATGAAGGGGCAACCTGGTACGAGGCTAAATAAAAAGGGGGCTAGTCCTCCTTTTTGTAGTAGAATTATGCAAGCCTTTTCAAAATGTGCTATACTGATGAAAAAGGAGGATTTTTATGAGTCAAGAATTTATCAATCCAAGTGATGGCGTGATTCGTCAGTATCTAGCAACAAGTAAAACCCTTGCTGTGGTGGGCTTGTCAGACCGTGAAGAAACAACTAGCAATCGAGTGACCAAGGAAATGCAGGCTCGGGGTTATAAAATCATCCCAGTCAATCCCAAGGTAGCAGGTGGTGAAATATTGGGTGAAAAGGCTTATGCTAGTCTAGCTGAGATTCCTTTTCCTGTAGATATTGTCAATGTTTACCGTCGCAGTGAGTTTTTGCCAGATGTGGCGCGTGATTTTCTCAAGGCTGACGCAAAGATTTTTTGGGCACAGCTAGGACTTGAAAGTTTAGAGGCGGAAGAAATCTTGCGTGCTGGTGGATGCGATGACATCGTGATGAATCGTTGCATCAAGAGAGAACATACACGCTTGATTGAGGAAGCATAAGAAAAAGGTAGCTGGTGGGCTACCTTTTGTGTTATACTCAATAAAAATCA
>NZ_VMMZ01000005.1:0-22173 GCF_013277475.1 Streptococcus sp. k-628 | reverse complement strand
AGGAAGCTAGCCGCAGGTTGCTCAAAGCACAGCTTTGAGGTTGCAGATAAAGCTGACGTGGTTTGAAGAGATTTTCGAAGAGTATTACCTTTTCATAAGCTTTTTATCTATTCTTCCAGGCTTGGTAACGGGTATCAATCAATAACTGGGTAAGGCGTCCCATGGATTCCCTTTCTTCTGGAGTGAGGGATTGAGCTTGGACGAAGAGATGACGAATGTGTTCGATAGCCTTTAAGGAAGACAAGTCATTGATAGAAGTAATACCAGAATCAAGAATGGTGCCAAAGAAGAGGTCGAAGTAGAGCTGGAGTTCCTCGTCAGGGACTGTGGCCACCCATTCTTTGAAGGTTGTGTCAACTTGTTGACTATCACTATTAGTCTTATCTAGTTGAACGAAGTGTTTGTCCTCGATCTGCCAACTAAAGGTATCGTGCTGGGCGATACTACCTAAGGCAGTACTGTGCACGATGATTTGGTGGGCCGGAATTTCCAACATCATACCGATGATGGAACCTTGTGGAATGAAGACCTTAGTTTTATCCATTATCCTTTGACAGCCCTCGGTTTGTGTCAGTTTTTTATGGAGACCAGGAGAATCAAAGGTATAAACTGCTGTAATCTGATCTTGCAAGCTTTTCTCAATTTGACTAGCCGCATAGATGGCTAAATTTCCTCCCTTGGAATGTCCAGCCAGAATAACTTTTTGCTTAGGATGTTGGGCAAAAAAGTTCTTTAAATAGCGGAGGGCGTGCTTTTGAGCAGGAATTTCCTTCATATAGGTCAGGTGGAAATCTTCCTTCCAGCCAATGATGCTGTCATCTGTCCCACGAAAGACAATCAGATAGGTGTCGAGAGTGAGGCGGTAGGTCATAGCCGCAAATTGTTTTTGCAATTCAGGGTCGATGTCGTTGATAAAATGGGAGAGTTTGCAATTTTTAAAGCGTTTGTGTTGAGCCAATTCATCCAATAACTGGAGCCGATTTTTACTGGTCAACATGTTAGATTCTCTTGGAACCTGAGGTGCAAGGTCTAAAAGTCGCATAGGAGTTGTGGAGACCAAATTATCAAAGGAGAGGTAGGTGATTTCTGTTAAGGCTAGAATGTCTAACTCATTCAAAGGTAGGTCGTAAAAGGAATCGTGTGCGACATCTTTCAGATAATCAAAAATATTGGCCATAAGAGCTCCTTTCTTTTCTTTATCTTATCAAATTTCCCTCAAATTAGCTAGTAGGGTTGCCTCACTATGTTGGATAAAAACAAGCTATGTCAAATTCAGTTTCAGACCTTCTAGCATGGAAAAATCTGTTATAATAATAGAAAAGGAGGAGCGCATGCACAAGATTTTATTAGTAGAAGATGATCAGGTCATTCGTCAACAGGTCGGGAAAATGCTCTCTGAATGGGGATTTGAAGTGGTTCTGGTAGAAGACTTTATGGAAGTTTTGAGTCTATTTGTTCAATCGGAACCTCATCTGGTCCTCATGGATATTGGACTGCCTTTGTTTAATGGCTATCACTGGTGTCAGGAGATTCGCAAGATTTCCAAGGTACCTATCATGTTTCTGTCTTCGAGAGATCAGGCTATGGATATCGTCATGGCAATAAATATGGGGGCGGATGACTTTGTGACCAAGCCTTTTGACCAACAGGTTCTTTTAGCCAAGGTTCAGGGCTTGCTGCGCCGTTCCTATGAGTTTGGACGTGACGAGAGTTTGCTAGAATATGCTGGTGTTATCCTCAATACCAAATCAATGGACTTACATTATCAAGGGCAAGTCTTGAATTTGACCAAGAACGAATTCCAGATTTTACGCGTTTTGTTTGAGCATGCGGGCAATATTGTAGCGCGTGACGACCTGATGCGGGAACTTTGGAACAGTGACTTTTTCATTGATGACAATACCCTCTCTGTCAATGTGGCTCGTTTGCGTAAAAAATTGGAAGAGCAGGGCTTGGTAGGATTTATCGAGACCAAGAAAGGAATAGGGTACGGACTGAAGCATGCTTGATTGGAAACAATTTTTTCTGGCCTATCTGCGCTCCCGTAGTCGTCTGTTTGTCTATCTGATTTCTTTGACGTTTCTGCTCTTACTCTTTCAGTTTTTATTTGCCAGTTTGGGAATTTACTTTCTCTACTTTTTCCTGCTATGTTGCTTTGTAACCATCTTATTTTTCACTTGGGACATATTGGTGGAAATGCAGGTCTATCGTCAGGAAATTTTCTATGGGGAGAGAGAAGCCAAATCTCCATTGGAAATAGTTTTAGCAGAAAAATTAGAAGCGCGTGAGATGGAACTTTATCAGCAGAGGTCAGATTCAGAAAGAAAATTGACGGATTTGCTGGATTACTATACCTTGTGGGTTCATCAGATTAAGACCCCCATTGCAGCTAGTCAACTCTTAGTTGCAGAAGTAGCCGACCGCCAACTGAAGCAGCAATTAGAACAGGAAATTTTCAAGATTGACTCCTATACCAATCTAGTCTTACAGTACCTGCGTTTAGAAAGTTTCCATGATGATTTGGTCTTAAAGCAGGTTCAAATCGAGGACTTGGTCAAGGAAATAATTCGTAAATATGCTCTTTTCTTTATTCAAAAAGGACTAAATGTCAATCTACATAACCTTGATAAAGAAATCGTGACGGATAAGAAGTGGCTACTAGTGGTTATTGAGCAAATCATCTCAAACAGTCTCAAGTACACCAAGGAAGGTGGTCTGGAGATTTATATGGACGGGCAAGAGCTTTGTATCAAGGATACGGGAATCGGGATAAAAAACAGTGATGTCCTCCGAGTATTTGAACGTGGCTTTTCAGGATACAATGGCCGTTTGACCCAACAGTCCTCTGGACTTGGTCTCTACCTATCTAAGAAAATTTCTGAAGAATTGGGGCACCAGATTCGTATCGAGTCTGAGGTTGGAGAAGGAACGATAGTGCGGATTCGGTTTGCTCAAGTGAACCTAGTCCTTGAGTGAGAAGAGACGAAAAAGCCTCCGGACTGGAGGCTTTTGTGCTAGGCTCTTATTTCTCAACGCGTGATTTGTTGGCGATATCAGCTAGGATAGCTTGAACAAAATCATCTACTGAGACAGTTTGTGTTTCTTTTTGGCCGTAGCGACGAACGTTGACTGTTCCGTCTTCCATCTCCTTGTCTCCAACAATCAATTGGTAAGGAATCTTGCTGGTTTGTGAAGCACGAATCTTGAACTGCATTTTTTCATTGCGCTCATCGACATCAGCACGGACACCACGGTCACGGAGCTTCTTAGCTACTTCCCAAGCGTAGTCCACGTGTTTCTCGTTAGATACTGGGATGAGGGTTACTTGGTGAGGTGCTAGCCATGTTGGGAAGGCACCCTTGTAGTTCTCAATCAAGATAGCTGTAAAGCGTTCCATAGTTGAGATAACTCCACGGTGGATCATAACTGGACGGTGCTCTTCGCCATCAGCTCCGATGTATTTAAGGTCGAAACGTTCTGGAAGCAAGAAGTCAAGTTGGATAGTAGAAAGAGTTTCTTCTTTTCCAAGAGCGGTCTTAACTTGAATATCCAATTTTGGTCCGTAGAAGGCTGCTTCACCTTCGGCTTCAAAGTAGTCCACACCCATTTCATCAAGAGCTGCACGAAGCATAGTTTGTGCATTTTCCCACATCTCATCGTTATCAAAGTACTTGTGAGTATCTTGAGGGTCACGAAGAGAGAGGCGGAAGCGGTATTCAGTCAAGTTGAAGTCTTCATAAACATCGATAATCAACTGAAGAGCACGCTGGAATTCTTCTTGGATTTGTTCTGGAGTAACGAAGAGGTGACCATCGTTGAGTGACATTTCACGTACACGTTGAAGACCAGTGAGGGCACCAGATTTTTCATAACGGTGCATCATACCGATTTCAGCGATACGGATTGGCAACTCACGGTATGAGTGAACATGATGTTTGAAGACTTGGATGTGGTGCGGGCAGTTCATTGGACGAAGGACAAATTCTTCCCCGTCACCCATGTCCATAGTTGGGAACATGTCTTCTTGGTAATGATCCCAGTGACCAGAAGTCTTGTAAAGTTCAACAGAAGCAAGTGGTGGAGTGTAGACGTGTTGGTAGCCTGAAGCTAGCTCTTTGTCAACGATGTAGCGTTCCAATTCACGACGGATAGTCGCACCGTTTGGCAACCAGAATGGAAGCCCTTGACCAACCTCTTGAGAAATCATGAAGAGATCAAGCTCTTTACCAAGTTTGCGGTGGTCACGTTCCTTAGCTTCTTCACGCATTTGGAGGTAGTTTTTCAAGTCTTTCTTGTCAAACCAAGCTGTACCATAGATACGTTGCATCATAGCGTTGTCGCTATTTCCACGCCAGTAAGCACCTGCTACATGGAGAAGGTGGAAGATTTGGATGCGGCCTGTTGATGGGACGTGAGGGCCACGGCAAAGGTCTACATATTCACCCTGACGGTAGATGGTCAAACCACCTTCGTCTTCTGAGTGTTCTTCAATCAATTCCAACTTGTAAGGGTCATTTTTGAAGATTTCACGTGCCTCGTCTTTAGTCACTTCTTCACGGATTGATGGGAAGTTTTCTTTGACAATTTTTTGCATTTCTTCTTCGATACGAGGAAGGTCTTCGTTAGAGATTTGACCAGCTGTGTTGTCAGTATCGTAGTAGAAACCATCTTCGATGGCTGGACCAACTCCCAAGTGAATGTCTGGGAAAAGACGACGAGCTGCTTGGGCAAACAAGTGAGCGGCTGAGTGACGCAAGATTGGAAGGGCATCTTCGTGATCAGGTGTCACAATTTCAATGCTTCCATCTTCAGTGATAGCACGAGTAGTGTCGATGAGTTTGCCGTTGAATTTACCAGCCAAGGCTTTTTTAGCTAGGGAATTGCTGATAGATTGGGCAATTTCAAAAGTTGTAACGCCAGATTCGAATTCACGAACAGCGCCATCTGGGAAAGTGATGTTAATCATGATGTTCTCCTTTTTATTATTTCATAGTTTTTAAGCATTGACTTTTTTGCAGACTACTTCCTAGTCTTAATGTTCAATTGCTTTTCTTTATCAGAGAGGAAGTTTTCCATTTCCGTCAGAATGTCTATATCCAGACGTTGAGAAAGTTCTACTAGCCACCAGATATTTTCTGAAAGTTTTTGTTCCAGTGTGTAGGGTGTTTCATCATAGTAGCGTCCTTGCTTTGTCATCACCAATCGTTGGAAATTTCCAATATCATTAGACAAAGCCAAGAGGTCTTCTTCTACCGTCCACTTGGAATCATGATGCTTAACTTCCAGTTTGTGATAAGCTTGTCGGATTGCCCCACAGCGCTCCACTAATTCTTGCAACTCCATAGTTAGCCTCCTCATAAAAAATTGCGACATCCTCGAAAGGACGTCGCAACGTGGTTCCACCTTCATTTATGTACCTCAAAAGAGAGGGACACCTCTGATTGGCTCTAACGTGGCCACCGTTTTATGTTTTCATAAAAAACTCAAGAGTAGTATCAGTTTAGGCTCTCTATGCGTTTCCAGCAACCACGCACTCTCTAGTAGAAAGGGACTAAGTGACTTGTCTCTATGGATTATTATAGCATGATTGTGAGATTTTTCAAGGATTTTGTGAAAGTTTTTTGTTTTTCATTTTTGTAGAATATGATTGATGCCAATACCGGAAGCCATGCCCACCAGAGCCAAGGTTTCATAGATTAGCAAGTAAATCAGTATAAATTCACCAAAGGTTATGATAGTAAAGCAAAAGAGCAGTCCGTTACCAATTAACCACCAAAGTGAGAAACGGAATCGGTAGCTATAGAGTAGCGATACAATCAAGATTACCAGAGGTGTAAAGAAGAGAATATTATTTACGTAGAGACTCTTGAGCAAAAAGGGGTCAGAAATGATTAGTGATAACAACTCATAAAATGGCCAATAAAAGAAAAAGATGACCAGATAGTAGGGGAGATGGGAATAGAATCTACGCATGATAATCACCTCGTTTAAAAACAGACAACTTAGATTTCTTGTTATAATCATTATAGCATGTTTAAAACAAGAAAGTAAATCTGTTGACAAAGAAGTTAGTTATTGGTAGAATAGGGATTGTCGTAAAGACAAATAACTTCTTCTTGGTTACAGGCATGCCAACCTGTCACTCGGATGAAGCCAAATAAAAAGGAGAAACATCATGGCAATCTCAAAAGAGAAAAAAAATGAAATCATCGCACAATATGCACGTCACGAAGGTGATACAGGTTCAGTAGAGGTTCAAGTTGCTGTCCTTACTTGGGAAATCAACCACCTTAACGAACACATCAAACAACACAAAAAAGACCACGCTACTTACCGTGGATTGATGAAAAAAATCGGTCGCCGTCGTAACTTGCTTGCATACTTGCGTAAAAACGACGTTAACCGTTACCGTGAGTTAATCAACTCTCTAGGACTTCGTCGCTAATCTGCTTTATTTTCCACTTACATTGCGTTGTTACCTTACCTCGATATACTCAAGTATAATCTTCGGTTACGGTTCCTAGCACTGTAAGGTAAAATAAACCAGAATGATCTCCCTTCGGGGAGATTTTTTTGTTTCACTAAAAATTTTGTACAATCTTCGCCTCGTCGCCTAGTCTATAAACGATTTATCCAGCAAGAATTATGATGCTAAGGGCGTCAAAAATCCGTATGAAAATAGGGAAAGGACACAGTGTTCGATGAACACAAGGAGTTTCATCTTTTTCACTAGGATTTTAGCCCGGGCTCAAATCAGCTCTCTGATTTTCAGAGGGCTCTTTTATTGAGGTTTTATCGGTCACAATTTTGGAGACTACAAAAACCTCAAATGGTATCAGCTAATTACACCATAAAGGTGCGTAGCTACTCGGTTTGAAAAGCCGAGTAGCTGTCTGCAAGCCCCCTCGGAGAGCCCACACTTTACGAAGTAAAGTATAGTATGTTATACTTTACATGGAAGTAGTCACCGAATTCCAGTTAGAAATTACTTTGTAACTACGTTTTGAGGAGGAGTAAAATGCTTTCCTATGTTCGACATTACCCACTAGCGATAGCTAAATTAATGTGTCTGTGCTCTCCTAAAATCTGCTGATTTATTACTGACCAATACAGGAGGTTTTTTATGGGACAGACAATCATATCTGCTATTGGTGTTTATATTTCCACCAGTATCGATTATTTAATTATTTTATTTATTTTATTTGCACAGCTATCACAGAATAAACAAAAATGGCATATTTATGCAGGGCAATATCTAGGCACAGGCTTACTTGTAGGGGCGAGTTTAGTTGCTGCTTATGTCGTTAATTTCGTGCCTGAAGAATGGATGGTTGGATTGCTTGGTTTAATCCCTATCTATTTAGGGATTCGCTTTGCAATTGTTGGAGAAGGTGAGGAAGAAGAGGAAGAAATTATTGAAAGATTAGAACAAAGCAAGGCAAATCAACTGTTTTGGACAGTTACATTGCTGACAATTGCGTCTGGCGGAGATAATTTAGGTATCTATATACCTTATTTTGCTTCGTTAGATTGGTCACAGACCCTCGTGGCCTTGCTTGTGTTTGTAATCGGCATAATTATCTTATGCGAGATTAGTCGGGTGTTATCCTCTATTCCGTTAATATTCGAGACAATTGAAAAATACGAGCGAATCATTTTGCCCTTAGTATTCATTCTACTTGGACTATACATCATGTATGAAAATGGCACGATAGAGACTTTTCTGACCGTGTAGATTTTTTTGTTTCACTAGGATTTTAGCCCTCTGAAAATCAGCTCTCTGATTTTCAGAGGGCTTTTTCATTGAGTATAAATGGACAATCTTAAAGTTACTCTATTGTAGAGTGTCTTTTGATTTGATTGGAAGATTCTTATAAATATAGTAAAATGAAATAAGAACAGGACAAATCGATCAGGACAGTCAAATCGATTTCTAAAAATGTTTTAGAAGTAGAGGTGTACTATTCTAGTTTCAATCTACTATATAAATGAAAACCTTAGCTGTTTGGCCAAGGTTCATTTCTTCTATGCAAGTTTTTCTCTCTTTTTATCTGGATTCCAGATGAAGCTTGCGATAAAGCTAAAGATGATGGTTAGGATAGCGAGGATAATGGCAAGGATGAGAGCAGGGATGCGGATAAACCACCAGAGTGGATTGGGTTTTTTATTATTGTGCCATTGTTTCGTTTCTTCGTCCAAACGTTGAAATTCTGCTTGGATGCGATTGGCGACTGTTTCAATGCCTTCATCATTCATTTTCTTGATATCTGAGATATCGATTGGATTTCCAAAGTTCATATCGACACGCTCACGGCTAACCAAGCCCTTCAAAGTCATGGGACCTGTGTAGGTAACCGGCATGATACGGACTTTGGCCATTTTGGCAATCAGAGCTACGCCCCCCTTGACATCGTTTGAGTGACGGCTTCCACTTGGAAACATGATGAGAGAGCGATCACTTTTTTTAAGAACATTGATAGGGTATTTGATGGCAGAAGCGCTAGGGTTTTCACGGTCGATAGGAAAGGCGCCACACATACGAATCCACCAACCAAAGATGCGGTTGGCAAAGAGTTCTTTTTTTGCCATAAAGATAAACTGTTTTGGCTTGGTCGCAAAGGCCATGTAAACAGGATCCCACCAGGTACGGTGAGGGGCAACCAGAATATAATTTTCATCTTGATTAGGAATTTTATCAGTATTATGATAGTGGGCATTGCCATTGATGGACCATAGGAGCAATACAACCAATCCACGTAAATAAGTATAAAACATGCGATCTCCTTCGATTGTTTTCTTGTTATTATTATACCTTATCAAAGGAGGGCTGGCAAACTTTTCCCTTGACTAGGTGCATATTTGGGATGAGATTAGAATTCTTTTAGAAAAAATGATATGATAGAATTTATGGATAAAAATAAGATTATGGGATTAACCCAAAAAGAAGTCGAGGAAAGACAGGCAAAGGGCTTGGTCAATGATTTTACTGCTTCGGCCAGTACCAGCACTTGGCAAATCATCAAACGAAATGTCTTTACCCTTTTTAACGCTTTGAACTTTGCCATTGCTTTGGCACTAGCCTTTGTGCAGGCTTGGAGCAATTTGGTCTTCTTTGCTGTGATCTGTTTTAATGCTTTTTCAGGGATTGTGACGGAGCTACGAGCCAAACACATGGTGGACAAGCTCAATCTCATGACCAAGGAAAAGGTCAAGACTATTCGTGATGGCCAGGAAGTGGCTCTGAATCCTGAAGAATTGGTGCTGGGAGATGTCATTCGTCTGTCTGCTGGAGAGCAGATTCCCAGTGATGCCTTGGTTTTGGAAGGCTTTACGGAGGTCAATGAAGCCATGTTGACGGGGGAAAGTGATTTGGTGCAAAAGGAAGTGGATGCCTTGCTTTTGTCAGGGAGTTTCTTGGCTAGTGGGTCAGTTTTAGCTCAAGTTCACCATGTTGGATCTGATAACTATGCTGCCAAACTCATGCTGGAAGCTAAGACCGTTAAACCAATCAACTCTCGTATCATGAAATCACTGGACAAGTTGGCTGGTTTTACTGGGAAGATTATCATTCCTTTTGGTCTGGCTCTCTTGCTAGAAGCCTTGCTTTTAAAAGGCTTGCCCCTCAAGTCGTCCGTTGTAAATTCGTCGACAGCTCTTTTGGGCATGTTGCCCAAGGGAATTGCCCTTTTGACTATTACTTCTTTGTTGACTGCGGTGATTAAGCTGGGCTTGAAAAAAGTCTTGGTGCAGGAGATGTACTCTGTTGAGACCTTGGCGCGCGTGGATATGCTCTGTTTGGATAAGACGGGCACCATCACCCAAGGAAAGATGCAGGTAGAGGCTGTTCTTCCTCTGACGGAAACTTATGGTGAAGAGACTATTGCCAGCATTTTGGCCAGCTACATAGCTCACAGTGAGGATAAAAATCCAACAGCTCAAGCTATTCGAAAGCGTTTCCAAGATCAAGTAGCCTATCCTATGATTTCCAATCTTCCCTTCTCCAGCGACCGCAAGTGGGGAGCAATGGAATTGGAAGGTTTGGGAACAGTTTTCTTAGGTGCACCTGAGATGTTGCTGGCTTCTGAGGCCCCAGAAGCCAGAGAGGCCTTGGAGAGAGGTTCACGTGTCTTGGTCTTAGCTCTCAGTCAGGAAAAACTGGACCATCACAAGCCACAGAAACCATCTGATATTCAGGCTCTAGCCTTGCTGGAAATCTTGGACCCGATTCGAGAGGGAGCAGCAGAGACGCTGGACTATCTCCGTTCTCAGGAAGTGGGCCTCAAGATTATCTCTGGTGACAATCCAGTTACGGTATCCAGCATTGCCCAGAAGGCTGGTTTTGCGGACTACCACAGCTATGTAGATTGCTCTAAAATTACGGATGAGGAATTGGTTGCTATGGCGGAGGAGACTGCGATTTTCGGACGTGTTTCCCCTCATCAAAAGAAACTCATCATCCAAACACTGAAAAAAGCGGGGCATACAACAGCTATGACAGGGGATGGAGTTAATGATATCCTGGCCCTTCGTGAGGCGGATTGTTCTATCGTGATGGCTGAGGGAGATCCTGCGACTCGTCAGATTGCCAATCTGGTTCTCTTGAACTCTGACTTTAATGATGTTCCTGAGATTCTTTTTGAAGGTCGTCGTGTGGTCAATAACATTGCCCACATCGCCCCAATCTTCTTGATAAAGACCATCTATTCCTTCCTGTTGGCAATAATCTGTATCGCCAGTGCTCTCCTAGGGCGGTCTGAGTGGATCTTGATTTTCCCCTTCATTCCAATCCAGATTACCATGATTGACCAGTTCGTGGAAGGTTTCCCACCATTCGTTCTAACTTTTGAGCGAAATATCAAACCTGTTGAGCCAAATTTCCTCAGAAGATCCATGCTTCGTGCTCTACCAAGCGCTCTCATGATTGTGTTCAGCGTTCTTTTTGTGAAAATATTTGGAAGTAGCCAAAGTTGGTCTGAGTTAGAAATCTCAACTCTACTCTATTATCTCTTGGGGTCAATTGGTTTCTTATCCGTATTTAGAGCCTGCATGCCATTTACCCTCTGGCGTGTCCTCTTGATTGTTTGGTCAGTAGGAGGCTTCCTAGCCACAGCTCTCTTCCCAAGAATTCAAAAATTGCTTGAAATTTCGACACTTACAGGACAAACATTACCTGTTTATGGTGTCATGATGTTGGTCTTTATCGTGATTTTCATCCTGACTAGTCGTTATCAAGCTAGAAAATAAAGAAAGGCTGCAATCTGTGGATTGCGGTCTTTTTAGGTGCAGGAGTGCTGGCTGAAATGTGGTATAATAAGAGATAATAGAGTTTTGGAAAGTGAGAGAAAATGATTTCAAAGAGATTAGAATTAGTGGCTTCCTTTGTGCCACAGGGAGCTATTTTACTAGATGTAGGGAGTGACCATGCTTATCTGCCTATCGAGTTGGTTGAGAGAGGCCAAATCAAAAGTGCCATTGCAGGTGAGGTGGTGGAAGGTCCCTATCAGTCTGCGGTCAAAAATGTTGAGGCTCACGGCCTAAAGGAGAAAATCCAGGTTCGTTTAGCCAATGGCTTGGCAGCTTTTGAAGAGACTGACCAAGTGTCGGTCATCACCATTGCTGGCATGGGAGGTCGTTTGATTGCTAGGATTTTAGAAGAAGGCTTGGACAAGCTGGCTAATGTAGAACGTTTGATTCTCCAGCCCAATAATCGTGAAGACGACTTGCGTATTTGGCTGCAAGACCACGGTTTTCAGATTGTGGCAGAAAGTATTCTAGAAGAAGCTGGCAAGTTTTACGAGATTTTGGTGGTGGAAGCAGGACAAATGAATCTATCAGCTAGTGATGTTCGCTTTGGTCCCTTCTTGTCCAAAGAGGTCAGTCCAGTCTTTGTCCAAAAATGGCAAAAAGAAGCTGTTAAGCTAGAGTTTGCTCTCGGACAAATCCCAGAAAAAAATCTGGAAGGACGTCAAGTTCTAGCAGATAAGATTCAAGCCATCAAGGAGGTTCTCCATGCTAGCAAGTGAAGTAATCAGAGCTTATGAAGCCTTTTGCCCTCAGGAATTTTCCATGGAGGGAGACAGTCGAGGTCTGCAAATTGGCACTTTAGACAAGGATATCCAAAGGGTCATGGTGGCTCTGGATATTCGTGAAGAAACGGTGGCTGAAGCCATTGAAAAGGGTGTGGATTTGATTATCGTCAAGCACGCACCGATTTTCCGTCCCATCAAGGATTTGGTAGCTAGCCGTCCACAAAATCAGATTTACATTGATCTCATCAAGCATGACATCGCAGTTTATGTCAGCCATACCAATATTGACATCGTTGAAAATGGTCTCAATGATTGGTTCTGTCAGATGCTAGGTATCGAGGAGACGACTTACCTACAGGAGACAGGTCCAGAACGTGGAATTGGTCGTATAGGAAATGTTCAGCCTCAGACATTTGGGGAATTGGCCCAACATGTCAAGCAAGTCTTTGGTCTAGATAGCCTTCGATTGGTGCATTATCAAGAGAGCGATTTGCAGAGGCCTATTTCAAGAGTGGCTATCTGCGGTGGTAGCGGGCAGTCTTTCTATAAGGATGCTTTAGCTAAGGGAGCTGATGTTTATATCACTGGTGACATCTACTACCATACTGCTCAGGATATGCTGTCTGATGGTTTGTTGGCATTGGATCCAGGTCACTATATCGAAGTGCTGTTTGTGGAAAAAATCGCAGCACTCCTTAGTCAATGGAAAGAGGAAAAAGACTGGGAACTAGAGATTTTGCCTAGTAAAGCATCGACCAATCCTTTCCACCATATCTAGTTAGAAAGTGAAAACAATGAAAAAAGTTGCCATTATCGGAGCAGGAATTGTGGGAGCAACAGCAGCCTACTACCTCTCGAAAGAAAGTGACCTAGAGGTGACCGTTTTTGATCATGGACAGGGTCAGGCAACCAAGGCTGCAGCAGGAATTATCAGCCCTTGGTTTTCCAAACGCCGCAATAAGGCCTGGTACAAGATGGCACGCTTGGGAGCAGATTTTTATGTGGATTTATTAGCTGATTTAGAGAAGTCAGGGCAAGAAATCGACTTTTACCAGCGTTCGGGAGTCTTTCTCCTGAAAAAGGATGAAACTAAGTTGGAAGAATTTTATCAACTAGCCCTCCAGCGTAGAGAAGAATCTCCCTTGATAGGGCAATTAGCCATTCTGGACCAAGCATCAGCAAATGAATTATTCCCTGGCTTGCAGGGATTTGACCGCCTGCTCTATGCTTCTGGTGGAGCGAGAGTAGATGGCCAACTTTTAGTGACTCGTTTGTTGGAAGTCAGTCATGTCAAGCTGGTCAAAGAAAAAGTGAGTCTGACACCTTTAGCATCAGGTTACCAGATTGGCGAAGAGGTGTTTGATCAGGTTATTTTGGCGACGGGAGCTTGGTTGGGGGACATGTTAGAACCCTTGGGTTATGCTGTGGATGTTCGTCCCCAAAAAGGACAACTCCGAGATTATCAACTTGCCCAAGACATGGAAGCTTACCCTGTTGTTATGCCAGAAGGGGAGTGGGATTTGATTCCTTTTTCTGGTGGGAAATTGTCCTTAGGTGCTACTCATGAAAATGACATGGAATTTGATTTGACGATAGATGAAACCTTACTCCAACAAATGGAGGAGGCAGCATTGCCTCACTATCCAGCCTTGGCTAAAGCGACTTCAAGAACTGAGCGTGTGGGAATTCGTGCCTATACCAGTGATTTCTCTCCTTTCTTTGGAGAGGTTCCAGAATTGTCAGGTGTCTATGCAGCCAGTGGACTAGGTTCATCAGGCCTCACAACGGGTCCTATCATTGGCTACCATCTAGCTCAACTGATCCAAGACAAGGAGTTGACTCTGGACCCTGAAAACTACCCAATTGAAAACTATGTCAAACGAGTAAAAAGCGAATAAGAATTTTACTGAAATTTTAGCCTCTCCTCTAGGATGGCAAATGACATTCCCTATCAAAAATGGTAAAATAAGAAAAAATCCGAGAATCGAGGAAAAAAGATGCAAGAAAAGATTTTGGTAACGGGTGGAGCAGGTTTTATCGGAACCCACACTGTTATTGAGTTAATCCAAGCAGGTCATCAGGTTGTTGTGGTGGATAACCTTGTCAACAGCAGCCGTAAAAGTTTAGAAGTTGTTGAGAAAATTACAGAAGTTGAAGTGCCGTTCTATGAGGCAGATATCCGTGATACAGATACTCTTCGTGACATTTTCAAACAAGAAGAACCAACAGGGGTCATTCACTTTGCTGGTTTGAAGGCTGTTGGAGAATCTACCCGTATCCCTCTTGCCTATTATGACAACAATATCGCTGGAACTGTCAGTCTTCTAAAAGCCATGGAAGAAAACAACTGTAAAAACATCATTTTCAGTTCTTCTGCGACAGTTTACGGTGATCCGCACACAGTACCCATCTTGGAAGATTTCCCACTTTCAGTGACCAACCCATATGGCCGCACCAAGCTTATGCTAGAGGAAATTTTGACGGATATCTACAAGGCAGACTCAGAATGGAATGTGGTCTTGCTTCGTTACTTCAACCCAATCGGAGCCCATGAGAGTGGAGATTTGGGAGAAAATCCAAATGGTATTCCAAACAATCTCTTGCCATATGTGACTCAAGTAGCCGTTGGAAAATTAGAGCAAGTGCAAGTATTTGGAGACGATTACGATACCGAAGATGGAACTGGTGTTCGTGACTATATCCACGTTGTCGATTTGGCCAAAGGTCACGTTGCAGCTCTGAAAAAAATCCAAAAAGGCTCAGGTCTAAACGTTTATAACCTTGGAACAGGGAAAGGCTACTCAGTTCTTGAAATTATCCAAAATATGGAAAAAGCAGTGGGACGTCCAATTCCTTACCGCATTGTAGACCGTCGCCCAGGTGATATTGCAGCATGCTATTCAGATCCTGCAAAAGCCAAAGCAGAACTGGACTGGGAAGCAGAACTCGACATCACCCAAATGTGTGAAGACGCATGGCGTTGGCAAAGCAAGCATCCAAATGGATTTGAAGACTAAGATGGTGATGTCAATCATTGTCCCCTGTTTAAACGAAGAGGAAGTACTTCCTCTTTTTTATCAGGCTTTGGAAGCTTTACTTCCAGATTTGGAAACAGAAATCGAGTATGTCTTTGTCGACGATGGCTCAAGTGATGGGACTTTGGAACTCTTAAAGACCTATCGGGAACAAAATCCGGCAGTGCATTATATTTCTTTCTCACGAAATTTTGGCAAAGAAGCAGCCCTCTATGCAGGCTTGCAATATGCGACAGGAGATCTGGTGGTGGTAATGGATGCAGACCTCCAGGATCCTCCTAGTATGTTGCTTGAGATGAAAAACTTACTAGACCAAAATGAAGATTTGGACTGCGTAGGAACACGGAGAACCAGTCGGGAGGGAGAACCAGTTTTACGTAGTCTCTGCGCTAATCTCTTTTATCGCCTTATGAAAAAAATCAGCCCAGTAGCCCTACCGTCAGGTGTCCGTGATTTTCGCATGATGAGACGGTCTGTGGTCGATGCCATTTTATCCTTGACCGAGTCTAATCGTTTTTCAAAGGGACTCTTTGCTTGGGTCGGCTTTAAAACCCACTATCTGGACTATCCAAATGTTGAAAGGCAGGCTGGTAAGACCAGTTGGAGTTTTAGGAAACTCTTTTTCTACTCTATTGAAGGGATTGTTAATTTTTCAGATTTTCCCTTGATTATCGCCTTTGTGGCTGGTCTCCTATCTTGTTTTATTTCTCTACTGATGACCTTTTTTGTTGTGGTTCGAACCCTCATTTTGGGCAATCCGACATCAGGTTGGACCTCTCTGATGGCTGTTATTCTCTTCCTTGGAGGCATTCAACTCTTGACCATTGGGATTCTCGGCAAGTACATCAGTAAAATTTATTTAGAGACTAAAAAAAGACCACTTTATCTTATCAAAGAAAAAAGTGACCTTCCTGATTTTACAGAAAAAAATAAAGTGAAAAGACTATAATTTTACATGGAAATGTGCTAAACTAGAGGGAGTGGATTATCGCCATTGATTTAGGCTTCCTGATTGCTAATCAGGGCGCGAGTTGGGCAATTTTTAACAGCCTCTAAGACGTCCTGACTAGGAGAAATTTCTTTTTCTAGTTGGTCAGGGTCATCGTAAAAACGCACGATTCCATTATCGTGGTAATCAAATAAATCAGAATAAGTTTGGCAAAGTCCACAGGCGATGCATCGTTCAGGTATAAGTGTGATTTTCATGTTCATATTTATATTGTAATAAGAAAAGTAAAAAAAACAAGGAGTAGGGTATGGAAAAAGAACCGTGGCAAGAAGATATTTATGATCAAGAAGAATCAAGAGCAGAGCGTCGGCATCGAAACCACGGAGGGGCTGATAGGATGGCTAATCGTATTTTGACGATCCTAGCTAGTATTTTCTTTGTAATTGTGGTGGTGATGGTCATCGTTCTCATCTATCTATCATCGGGGGGGAGTAATCGCACAGCAGCCTTAAAAGACTTTCATGATTCTGATGCAAGTGTAGCACAAGTCTCATCTTCAAGCAGTTCCCAGCCTGAGCAAAGTTCAGAGCCAGAATCTACTTCTAGTAGTTCAGAAGAAGCTACTAATCCTGAAGGAACGATTAAAGTTCTCGCAGGAGAAGGGGAAGCAGCTATTGCCGCTCGTGCAGGAATCTCCATTGCTCAGTTAGAGGCCTTGAATCCTGGGCATATGGCTACAGGGTCTTGGTTTGCTAATCCAGGTGATGTTATAAAAATAAAATAGGAGCCGATATGAAAACAATTCAAATTGCTATTGACGGTCCTGCTTCAAGTGGTAAGAGTACGGTCGCAAAGATTATTGCCAAGGATTTTGGATACACCTACCTAGATACAGGTGCCATGTATCGTGCGGCAACCTATATGGCTCTCAAGAACCAGTTAGGAGTGGAAGAGATTGAGGAGCTTTTAGCCTTATTGGACCAGCATCCAATCAGTTTTGGACGCTCAGAAACTGGAGAACAGCTTGTCTTTGTAGGAGATGTGGATATTACCCATCCTATCCGTGAAAATGAAGTGACCAATCATGTTTCTGCTATTGCAGCAATTCCTCAAGTACGTGAGAAACTAGTTTCTCTCCAACAAGAGATTGCCCAGCAAGGTGGGATTGTCATGGACGGTCGCGATATTGGGACTGTTGTATTGCCACAAGCAGAATTGAAAATTTTCCTAGTAGCTTCTGTTGATGAGAGAGCAGAGCGCCGTTACAAGGAAAATATTGCCAAGGGAATTGAAACAGACCTCGAAACCCTAAAAGAGGAAATTGCTGCGCGTGACTACAAGGATAGTCATCGTGAGACTTCTCCTCTTAAACAAGCAGAGGACGCTGTCTACCTTGATACAACTGGTTTGAACATTCAAGAAGTAGTTGAAAAAATCAAAGCAGAAGCTGAAAAAAGAATGTAAATGTAGAAAAGCCGATAGATGGATATCGGTTTTTTCTAAATTTGTCAAAATGTTGATTTTAGGGTATAATAGTTGCTGTTCGAGAAATTTTGATTTTCAAAGAATAGTGAATGATGATAAGGAGAAACCATGAACAACCTACCAAATTGCCCAAAATGTAACTCAGAGTATGTCTACGAAGATGGTGCCCTACTGGTTTGCCCAGAGTGTGCTTATGAGTGGAATCCTGCTGAAGTTGCAGAAGAAGAAGAGGGCCTTGTCGCTATCGATGCCAACGGGAATAAATTGGCTGATGGTGATACAGTAACTCTCATCAAGGACTTGAAAGTAAAAGGTGCGCCAAAAGATTTGAAACAAGGGACGCGCGTGAAAAATATCCGCATCGTAGAAGGCGACCACAATATCGACTGTAAGATTGATGGCTTCGGTGCCATGAAACTTAAATCAGAGTTTGTGAAGAAGATTTAAGTATGTCAAAGCACTATAAACTTGTATTTTATAGCCGTATCTTCTTGTTTCTAGCGGCTTTTACGGGAGTTTATCTTGAAATTACCAAGCATGGTGGATTTGGGATGTTGCTCTATTACACGGTTCTGTCCAACCTCTTGGTAACTATTTTTACCCTTTATCTTCTAAAGGTGATGAGCCGTGTAGGTGAAAACTGGCAAAGACCAAGTCTCTTGCGCTTAAAAGGTGGGGTCACCATGAGTATCATGATTACCTGTGTGATTTACCATTTCCTCTTAGCGCCTATTGCGACTAATTTCTATACTCTAGAAAATTTCCTTTGCCACTATATCGTTCCCCTCTGGTTTTTAGCAGATACCCTCTTTTTTGACAAACAGGGTCAATACAAGATTTGGGATCCAATTGTGTGGACCATTTTACCCTTGCTGTATATGATGTTTGCTCTTTTTAATGGCTTGGTTCTAAAACTCAATATTCCAAATGCCAAGGATAATCCTTTCCCTTACTTCTTTTTGAATGTGAACAAGGGTTGGGATGTCGTGTTCAAGTGGTGTCTGATTATCTTTGTTGCCTATATGGTGGCAGGATTTATCTTCTACTTTATCAAGCAAATCAAGAGAAAGTCATCCTAATACTCTTCGAAAATCTCTTCAAACCACGTCAGTTTCGCCTTGCCGTACTCAAGTACAGCCTGCGGCTAGCTTCCTAGTTTGCTCTTTGATTTTCATTGAGTATAAGACACAAGGGATTCATTTTCGAGTTTAAGAAGGAGTCTATACACTAAAGAGGCTTCTTCTTTTCTTGCTTGTTTGCTAACTATCAAAAGAGACAGAAGATTAAGAGAAATATAGAAAGAGATTTCATGAAACAATTTTTAGAACGGGCCAGTATTTTGGCTCTCTCCCTCGTTTTGATTACATCCTTTTCCATCTCGAGTGCCCTGCCAGCCATGTTTGACTATTATCAAGGTTATCCTAAGGAACAAATTGAACTCTTGGTGAGCTTGCCTTCCTTTGGAATCATGATGATGTTATTACTAAATGGTTTTTTAGAAAAAATATTCCCTGAGCGCTTACAAATTAGTTTGGGCTTGCTGATTTTATCACTGAGCGGAACGGCTCCTTTCTGGTATCAAGCCTATCCCTTTGTCTTGGGAACACGGATTCTTTTTGGTTTGGGTCTTGGGATGATCAATGCCAAGGCTATTTCTATTATCAGTGAACGCTATCAAGGAAAAACGCGAATTCAGATGCTAGGGCTACGCGGTTCTGCAGAGGTCGTTGGGGCATCTCTCATTACCTTGGCAGTAGGCCAGTTGTTGGCCTTTGGTTGGACAGCTACTTTCTTAGCCTATAGTGCTGGATTTTTGGTGCTGACCCTCTATCTGCTCTTTGTCCCTTATGGAAAGGAAAAGAAAGAAGTCAAGAAAAAAGCGAAGGATGCAAGTCGTTTAACTCGAGAAATGAAAGGTTTGATTTTTATCCTAGCTATTGAAGCAGCGGTTGTAGTTTGTACCAATACGGCTATTACCATCCGTATTCCAAGTTTGATGGTGGAAAGAGGACTTGGAGATGCTCAGTTATCTAGTTTTGTTCTTAGTGTCATGCAGTTAATCGGGATTGTGGCTGGTGTGAGTTTTTCTTTCTTGATTTCTATCTTTAAAGAGAAACTGCTCCTCTGGTCTGGTATTACCTTCGGTTTAGGGCAAATTGTGATTGCTCTGGCTCCATCCTTGTGGGTGGTAGTAGCAGGAAGCATTCTGGCTGGTTTTGCCTACAGTGTAGCCTTGACGACAGTTTTTCAACTTGTCTCTGAACGAATTCCAGCTAAACTCCTCAATCAAGCAACTTCATTTGCTGTATTAGGCTGTAGTTTTGGAGCCTTTACGACCCCATTTGTTCTAGGTGCAATTGGCTTACTAACTCACAATGGCATGCTAGTCTTTACCATCTTAGGAGGTTGGTTGATTGTAACCTCTATCTTTGTCATGTACTTACTTCAAAAGAGAGCTTAGGATTGGTTTCCTAAGTTTTACTTTTTGGAAATTTTGTACCCATACAATTATAAATTTTCTAGCTTGTTACGAGACTAATTTCTTGATAAAATAGAAGTTATGACGAGATACAAAGCAACTATTTCCTATGATGGTTATGCCTTTGCTGGTTTTCAGCGCCAGCCTCATGCGCGTAGCGTTCAGGAAGAAATTGAAAAAACCTTGACCAGGTTAAATAAAGGGCAAGCCATTACTGTTCACGGTGCTGGTAGGACAGATAGTGGGGTTCATGCCCTGGGACAGGTGCTTCATTTTGACCTGCCTTATCAAATGGATGAGGAGAAGCTCCGTTTTGCTCTAGACACTCAGTCCCCTGAAGATATTGATGTGATTTCGATTGAGCTTGTGGCGGATGATTTTCATTGCCGTTATGCAAAGCACAGTAAGACCTATGAGTTTATCGTGGATAGGGGACGTCCCAAGAATCCTATGCGCCGTCACTATGCCACTCACTTTCCCTATCCACTCGATGTGGAACGCATGCAGATTGCAATCAAAAAGCTAGAGGGAACCCACGATTTCACTGGTTTTACAGCATCTGGGAGCAGCGTAGAAGATAAGGTTCGCACCATCACAGAAGCTAGTCTTGGGGTTGATGAGACAGGCCAGTTTTTGACTTTTACCTTTTCAGGAAATGGTTTCTTGTATAAGCAGATTCGCAATATGGTGGGGACTCTGCTCAAAATCGGCAATAACCGCATGCCAGTAGAGCAGATTGACCTCATCTTGGAGAAAAAGGACAGGCAGCTTGCAGGTCCCACTGCAGCACCAAATGGTTTGTATTTAAAGGAGATTCGTTATGAAGAATAATCGTATTTTAGCACTTTCTGGGAATGATATTTTTAGTGGTGGTGGTTTGTCAGCTGACTTGGCTACCTATACCTTGAACGGCTTGCATGGCTTTGTAGCAGTGACTTGTTTGACAGCCTTGACAGAAAAAGGATTTGAAGTCTTTCCAACTGACGATACCATTTTTCAATATGAATTGGATAGCTTGCGTGATGTGGAGTTTGGGGGGATTAAGATTGGTCTTCTCCCTACTGTCAGTGTGGCTGAGAAGGCTTTGGACTTTATTAAACAACGCCCAGGAGTACCTGTGGTGCTGGATCCTGTCTTGGTCTGCAAGGAAACGCATGATGTAGCTGTAAGTGAACTTTGCCAAGAGTTGATTCGCTTTTTCCCTTATGTCAGTGTGATTACGCCTAATCTTCCTGAAGCAGAATTACTAGCAGATCAAGAGATTAAAACTCTTGAAGATATGAAAACTGCAGCACAGAAATTGCATGAATTAGGAGCGCCAGCAGTTATTATCAAGGGAGGCAATCGCCTTAGTCAGGACAAGGCTGTAGATGTCTTTTATGATGGACAAACCTTTACAGTGTTGGAAAATCCTGTTATCCAAGGGCAAAATGCTGGTGCAGGTTGTACCTTTGCTTCTAGCATTGCCAGTCATCTAGTCAAAGGTGATGAACTTTTACCAGCAGTAGAAAGCTCTAAGGCTTTCGTTTATCGTGCTATTGCACAAGCAGATCAGTATGGAGTGAGACAATATGAAGCAAACCAAAACAACTAAAATCGCCCTTGTATCCCTATTAACCGCCCTCTCTGTGGTTCTAGGCTATTTCTTAAAAATTCCAACACCGACAGGCATTCTAACTCTTTTAGATGCGGGTGTCTTCTTTACGGCCTTCTACTTTGGTAGTCGTGAAGGGGCTGTAGTCGGAGGACTGGCAGGTTTCTTGATTGACCTCTTATCAGGCTATCCTCAGTGGATGTTCTTTAGCTTGGTCAACCATGGCTTGCAGGGATTTTTCGCAGGATTTAAAGGAAAAACTCAGTGGTTAGGCCTTATCTTAGCAACGATTGCCATGGTAGGGGGGTACGCCTTGGGTTCTACATTGATGAATGGCTGGGCTGCAGCCCTACCAGAAATCCTACCAAATTTCATGCAAAATATGGTAGGGATGATTGTAGGATTTATCCTTAGTCAAAGTATCAAGAAGATTAAGTAAAGAATCTGGATAAAAGTCTTAAAAATCAGAAAAACGCATAGTATCAGGTGTTGAAACCTTGATAGTATGCGTTTTATTGTGGGAAGATTTTATACTCTTCGAAAATCTCTTCAAACCGCGTCAACGTCGCCTTGCCGTAGATATGGTTACTGACTTCGTCAGT
>NZ_VMMZ01000049.1:0-38551 GCF_013277475.1 Streptococcus sp. k-628 | reverse complement strand
CAGCTTCGCCTTGTCGTATGTATATGATACTGACTTCGTCAGTTTCATCTACAACCTCAAAAACATGTTTTGAGCTGACTTCGTCAGTTCTATCTGCAACCTCAAAGTCGTGCTTTGAGCAGCCTGCGGCTAGCTTCCTAATTTGCTCTTTGATTTTCATTGAGTATATAAAGTGAGAATCTGTTGAGTTGTTGAAACTCAGCAGATTTTTATATGTGAAAGAAATTTCAAATTTTTTCTAAAAATATCTTGACAGATTAAATTTTTAGGAGTAGAATGTTTACTAGTTAATTAAATGGTTAAGGAGTTGCTCATGAAGAAACAAAATTTATTTTTAGTCTTGTTAAGTGTCTTTCTTTTATTGCTAGGAGCCTGTAGTCAAAAGGAAAGTCAGACAGGAAAGGGGATGAAAATTGTGACCAGTTTTTATCCTATCTACGCTATGGTTAAGGAAGTATCTGGTGACTTGAATGATGTTCGGATGATTCAGTCAAGTAGTGGAATTCACTCCTTTGAACCTTCAGCAAATGACATCGCGGCCATCTATGATGCAGATGTCTTTGTTTACCATTCTCATACGCTCGAATCTTGGGCAGGAAGTTTAGATCCTAATCTAAAAAAATCTAAAGTGAAGGTCTTAGAGGCTTCAGAGGGAATGACTTTAGACCGCGTCCCAGGGCTAGAAGATGTGGAAGCAGGGGATGGTGTTGATGAAAAAACGCTCTATGATCCTCACACTTGGCTAGATCCTGAAAAAGCTGGCGAAGAAGCTCAGATTATCGCTGACAAACTTTCAGAGGTGGATAGTGAGCATAAAGAAATTTACCAGAAAAATGCGCAAGCCTTTATCAAAAAAGCTCAAGAACTAACTAAGAAATTCCAGCCTAAATTTGAAAAAGCGAGTCAGAAAACCTTTGTAACACAACATACAGCCTTTTCTTATCTAGCGAAGAGATTTGGACTTAATCAACTTGGTATTGCAGGTATCTCTCCTGAACAAGAACCAAGTCCAAGACAACTAACAGAAATTCAGGAATTTGTTAAGACCTATAAGGTTAAAACGATTTTTACAGAAAGTAATGCTTCTTCAAAAGTAGCTGAAACTCTTGTCAAATCAACAGGTGTGGGTCTTAAAACTCTGAATCCTTTAGAGGCAGACCCACAAAATGACAAGACCTATTTAGAAAACCTAGAAGAAAATATGAGTGTTCTAGCAGAAGAATTGAAATGAGGAAAGAATGAAAATCAATAAAAAATATGTAGCAGGTTCAGTGGCAGTTCTTGCCCTAAGTGTTTGTTCCTATGAACTTGGTCGTTACCAAGCTGGTCAGGCTAAGAAAGAGTCTAATCGAGTTGCTTATATAGACGGTGATCAGGCTGGTCAAAAGGCAGAAAATTTGACACCAGATGAAGTCAGTAAGAGAGAGGGAATCAACGCCGAACAAATTGTCATCAAGATTACGGATCAAGGTTATGTGACCTCTCATGGAGACCATTATCATTATTATAATGGCAAGGTTCCTTATGATGCCATCATCAGTGAAGAACTGCTGATGAAAGATCCGAATTATCAGTTGAAGGATGCAGACATTGTCAATGAAATCAAGGGTGGCTATGTCATTAAGGTAAACGGGAAATACTATGTTTACCTTAAAGATGCGGCCCATGCGGACAATATTCGGACAAAAGAAGAGATTAAACGTCAGAAGCAGGAACACAGTCATAATCATAATGCAAGCACAGATAATGCTGTTGCTGCAGCCAGAGCCCAAGGACGTTATACAACGGATGATGGGTATATCTTTAATGCCTCTGACATCATCGAAGATACGGGTGATGCCTATATCGTTCCTCATGGCAATCACTTCCATTATATTCCTAAGAGTGACTTGTCTGCCAGTGAATTAGCTGCTGCCCAAGCCTTCCTATCTGGAAAAGGCGGTCAATTAAGTACGGTTGAATATCGTTCTAGCAGGGGAGAAACAAGATCTAGTGTGAGAACGAGTCAATCTGAGACACCTCAAAATCCTGCAACAGATTCTGAAAGTCAAAGTGAGGATTTAGCTAGTCTCCTTCAAGAATTGTACGCTTTGCCACTTAGCCAACGTCATGTGGAGTCTGATGGATTGGTATTTGATCCAGCACAAATTATAAAACGTACTGCAAATGGGGTCGCAGTTCCTCATGGGGATCATTTCCATTTCATTCCGTATTCACAAATGTCTGCTTTGGAAGAAAAATTGGCTCGAAATCTACCAATTGGAGGTCAGCCAGTTCAAAAGCATTCTGATAATACGAAACCAAGCAGTACAGATAAACTAAGTTCAACCATTAAACCAAACTTTAATCTCAATACGCAAGCATCGAATAGATCAACTGGAGGCGCCTATACAACGGATGATGGGTATGTCTTTAGTCCGACAGATGTGATTGAAGATACAGGTGACGCTTTTATTGTACCGCATGGAAATCATTTCCACTATATACCAAAAGGCGCTTTGTCTGCAGGGGAATTAGCTGCAGCCCAAGCTTATTGGAATGGGAAGCAGGGGTCTCGTCCTTCTTCAAGTTTTAGTCATAATGCAAATCCAGCTCAACCAAGCTTGTCAGAGAACCACAATCTAACTGTCACTCCAACTTATCATCAGAATCAAGGGGAAGATATTTCAAGCCTTTTACGTGAATTGTATGCCAAACCTTTGTCAGAACGACATGTGGAATCGGATGGCTTGGTATTCGACCCAGCACAAATAACAGATCGTACAGCAAATGGTGTTGCTGTGCCTCACGGAAATCATTATCACTTTATCCCTTATTCACAAATGTCTGATTTAGAGCAGAAGATTGCAAGAATGATTCTGTTAAAAGGGCAAAATGGTGCAGTCGTGCCAGGAATGCATTATTTGAAACCAGCACCAAAACCGCAAGCTCAACCGTCAACTGAGAAAAAACAAACTAATTTTGCAGTAGAACAGGTTGTTAGAAAAGTTGGAAAAGGATATGTTGTGGAAATTGCTGGTGTCAGTCACTATGTTTTTGCTAAAGACTTGGCTAAGGATAAGATTGATGCTATTGAAAATCTCTTGTCTAAGAAAACTCAAGAGACACATGCTCTAGTTGCTAAAAAAGAAAATGTCGCTTTTCGTGACCGAGAATTTTATGATAAAGCTTACAATCTGTTAACCCAGGCTCATAAAGCCTTGTCTGAAAATAAGGGGCGTGCTGTTGATTTCCAAGCCTTAGACAAATTAGCAGAACGCTTGAATAATGAATCTTCTAATAATAAAGTAAAATTGGTAGATGATTTATTGGCATTCTTAGCACCAATTACTCACCCAGAACGCCTTGGCAAACCAAATGCTCAAATTGCCTATACAAACGATGAAATTAAATTAGCGAAATTAGCAGGTAAATATACAACCTCAGATGGCTACATTTTTGACGAACATGATATTGAAAGTGATGCAGGAAATGCCTACGTCACTCCACACTTGAACCATAGCCACTGGATTAAAAAAGACAGCTTATCTGAAGCTGAAAGGGCAGCAGCTCAGGCTTATGCTAAAGAAAAAGGCTTACAAGCTCCAAATTCTACTGAAGCAAAACCAGAGGCAACAGGGACAGAAGCTATCTATAACCGCGTAAAAGCTGAGAACAAGGTACCATTAGAAAAAATACCAAATCATTTACAGTATACTGTAGCTGTACAGAATGGTTACTTTATCATTCCTCACTTTGATCACTATCATAATCTTAAGTTTGCATGGTTTGACGAAGGACTCTATAAGGCACCTAAGGGTTATAGCCTTGAGGATCTCTTTGCGACTATAAAATACTACGTTGAACATCCGGACCAACGTCCTCATTCAGATAATGGTTGGGGTAATGCTAGCGACCATGTTCGTAAAAATAAGGCAGACCAAGACGGTAAACCTGATGAAAATAAGGAACATGATGAAGTAAGTGAGCCAACTCGCTCTGAATCTGATGAAAAAGAGAATCACGCTGGTTTAAATCCTTCAGCAGATAATCTTTATAAACCGAGCACTGATGAAGACGAGACAGAGGAAGAAGCTGAAGATACTACAGAAGAGCCAGAAGTCCATCAAGTAGAGACTGCAAAAGTAGAAGCTAAACTCAAAGAAGTAGAAGCTTTACTTGATAAAGTAACGGATGCTAATCTGAAAGCTAAGGCAACGGAAAGCCTAGATAGCTTACGAAATAATTTTAGCCTCCAAATCATGGATAATAATGGAATCATGGCAGAAGCAGAAAAATTACTTGCTTTGTTAAAAGGTACTGAGTCAGTTACGACGAAGCCAGAAGCATAAGTTTATCCTATTAAATCGATATAATGTAAGAGTCAGTAGTAATACTGGCTTTTATTTTTTTAAATGATATAAAAATCTTGACAGATAAACTTAAAAAAGGTAAACTATTTACTGGTTAATTAAATGGTTAAATAACCAGTTTAGAAAAAATGTTTAACCGAGAAAAAGAAGTTAAGAAAAAGCTTCATCATTTATTGAAATGAGGGATTTATGAAATTCAGTAAAAAGTATATAGCAGCTGGATCAGCTGTTATCGTATCCTTGAGTCTATGTGCATATGCACTAAACCAGCATCGTTCGCAGGAAAATAAGGACAATAATCGTGTCTCTTATGTGGATGGCAGTCAGTCAAGTCAGAAAAGTGAAAACTTGACACCAGACCAGGTCAGCCAAAAAGAAGGAATTCAGGCTGAGCAAATTGTCATTAAGATTACAGATCAGGGCTATGTAACGTCACACGGTGACCACTATCATTACTATAATGGGAAAGTTCCTTATGATGCCCTTTTTAGTGAAGAACTCTTGATGAAGGATCCAAACTATCAACTTAAAGACGCTGATATTGTCAATGAAGTCAAAGGTGGTTATATCATCAAGGTCGATGGAACATATTATGTCTACCTAAAAGATGCAGCTCATGCTGATAATGTTCGAACTAAGGATGAAATCAATCGTCAAAAACAAGAACATGTCAAAGATAATGAGAAGGTCAGCTCTGATGTTGCTGTAGCAAGGTCTCAGGGACGCTATACGACAGATGATGGTTATGTCTTTAATCCAGCTGATATTATCGAAGATACGGGTGATGCTTATATCGTTCCCCACGGAGGTCACTATCACTACATTCCAAAAAGTGATTTGTCTGCTAGTGAATTAGCAGCAGCAAAAGCTCATCTAGCTGGCAAAAATACGCAACCAAGTCAGCTAAGCTATTCTTCAACAGCTAGTGACAATAACACGCAATCTGTAGCACAAGGCTCAACTAGCAAGCCAGAAAGCAAAGTTGAAAATCTCCAAAGTCTATTGAAAGAACTCTATGATTTACCTAGCGACCAACGTTACAGTGAGTCAGATGGTCTGGTTTTTGACCCTGCTAAGATTATCAGCCGTACGCCAAATGGAGTTGCGATTCCGCATGGCGACCATTATCACTTTATTCCTTATAGCAAACTTTCTGCTTTAGAAGAAAAGATTGCTAGAATGGTGCCTATCGGTGGAACTGATTCTACGGTCTCTACAAATGAAAAACCTCATGAAGTAGCGTCTAGTCCATCTACTTTGAATCATGCCTCATTACTCACAAATAAGCCTATCTCTTCAACATCTGATGGCTATATTTTTAATCCAAAAGATATTGTTGAGGAAACAGCAACAGCTTATATCGTAAGACATGGTGATCATTTCCATTACATTCCTAAGTTGAATCAAATTGGACAACCGACTCTTCCAAGTAATAGTCTAACAACACCTTCGCCATCTCTTCCAATCAATCCAGGAACTTCACATGAGGAACATGAAGAAGATGGTCACGGCTTTGATGCTAATCGTATTATCGCTGAAGATGAATCAGGATTTATCATGACTCATGGTAATCACAATCATTACTTCTTCAAGAAAGATTTGACAGCAGACCAAATTAAGGCAGCGCAAGACCACTTGAAAGGGGCAAATACAGCAACACCAAATCCAGCTCATGATGACGATCACGATGACGATCACGATGAAGATCATCATGGACACCATCATGATGAAGACCATGATCACAGTTTTGATGCCGATCGTGTCATTAGTGAGGATGATCAAGGCTTTGTCATGACTCATGGTAACCACAATCATTACTTCTTCAAGAAGGACTTGACAGCTGATCAAATTAAGGAAGCTCAGGATCATTTGAAAGCACATCATGATGCAGAGCCTGTTCAACCTCTTGCTAAAACAGTAGAGTCTTTCTCAAGAGATGCTAGTGATGAAGAAAAGATTGCTTACATTTCTAAGACCTATGGTGTTCCACTTGAAGCTATTAGAATTTCAAACGGATTCTTTGTCTTTGGAAATCCAGACCAAGCCTACGATCCAACTCATATCCACCCATATGCTGTTCGTAAGGAACATGTTCGACTTCCACTCCAAACTGGCAATACAGAGCTTGATTTCCTAAATGAACTTTATACGACTGCCTTACGTGATGGTGTGTCTCCTTATAGTTTGCAGGTAGAAAATGGTAGTTTTGTGATTCCTCATGGCGACCACAATCACTATATCAAGGTTCAAACGAAGGGATATGAAGTGGCTTTGAAAAACAAGATTCCAGCCCTACAATCCAATTATCAACCTGGAGCCTTTGATGAGAAGGCAGTCTTGGAAAAAGTAGATCAACTTCTAGCTGATAGCAGAAGTATCTATAAAGACAAACCTATCGAACAAAGACAGATTGAGTTAGCTTTAGGTCAGTTTACTGAAAATATGAAGAAACTGGCAACCAACTCTACTGTGGGCTATCTAAAAACACTTGACCTCTTTGATAAACAATACATCCATATTGATGAAAGTGTCAAACCTGTTGAAACAAGTGCTTTAGATAAGAAATATCAATCCTTGATTGATAAAATCAATACACTAGATACAGACTCTTATGGGCTTCCTAAGAAAGACCTTCTCGTTCGACTCCAAGAAGCTAAATTGGCAAAAGATGAGGCTGGTTTAGTAGCGGTTGAATCACAACTTCAAGCCTTGCAAGATTTTAATGACCGAACAGGTGTTACAACTGTGGAATACATCAAGTATTTCTACGAACACGTAAATGACGGTCGTTTGAGTGATGAACTTCGAAATAAAGTAGCTCAGTTGACTTGGACCTTGTATCAATCTCAATCCTTCCTTAAGGCAGCAGAATTGAACAAATTATTCCCAAGCATCTATCAGGCAAAACAAGAAGTAGAAGAGGCTTTGAAAAATCAGCCAGCTTCTACAAAAGTAAATGAAACAGTTTTAGATAAAGAAACAGTTGATAACCAATCTGCTAAGCAAGCGATTTATGAATTTTTGAAAGATCTTTATCCTGATCTTAAAAAAGAAGAGCATGTCAATCATGTTAGCAAGGAAGAAGTAGAAAGTCTTTTGAGCAAGGCAACTCAACTCTTGGAGCAAATCCAAGAAGAAGGAATCAGACAATCCTTGGCAGAAGAAGTAGAAAATCTCAAAGCTGCTACAAACAAGGCTGATGCAGACTTGGATGAAGTAAACAGCCAGGTGAAAGATGTCTTGACTCGTATCGCTAGCGCCCTTCAACAGGAAAAGGAAAATGCTGAGCAAGATCCTCAGACACTTGTACTCTATCAAAAACTCTACGATATTCTCATATCGCTTCACTCTTATTTAGAAAGTAATAATGGATCTGATGCGGACTTTGATAAAGTGGATGCATTACTAGATCAACTTTCTGCTAAGAGTAAAGACAAAGCAGCTTTACTTGAATTGACAAAAGCTATTCTAGTTTTGAATCACCAAATCCAGTCAAAAGCTAGCGCAAGTGAAGAAACAAGTCCAGCAAGAAATGCTGAAGCAAATGGTGATAACACCAGTGCTGAGAACCAACCAAACGCAACTGCAGAATCTAACAGTGAAACTGCTAGCGACGAAAACAAACCGAGCAACGCAAGAGATTCTAAACCTGCTGAACCAGCTTCAGAAAAGGTAACAACAGAATCTACAACAAGTGCTGGAAATTAAGAAAAACCAGCATAATCATAACCACCCGTCAAACGGGTGGTTTGTCTCAGGGATATAAGCCCAAATTACCAGCCAGCGCCTAAAGACGCTGGCTTTCACTTTGTTCAAGCCTCATTGCTCTTGACTCGTCACTTGCCTCTTAAAGAGGCTTTAGTATTACTTACCACTATCCCTAAAGGGATCCTCATATTCTTTTACACTCAATTTATCTAGTGCTATATCATGCTTTTCCTGTTCTTGGATATATTTCTTAATTGTGGCTTCATTAAGCCCTACTGTACTTACATAATAACCTTCTGCCCAGAAATGCCGATTTCCAAACTTGTACTTGAGATTGGCGTGTTTGTCAAACATCATGAGTGCACTTTTTCCTTTTAAATAACCCATGAAACTCGAAACACTTATCCTTGGTGGAATACTTACTAACATGTGTACATGGTCTGGCATTAAGTGACCCTCGATAATTTCAACTCCTTTATAACTACACAAGCGATGAAATATTTCGCCTAAACTACTTCGATATTGATTATAGATAACTTTTCGTCTATACTTAGGGGTGAACACAATGTGATACTTACAATGCCACTTTGTGTGCGATAAACTATGAGCCTTTTGTGCCATATTTTTCTCCTTTCGCTTTACAATTGGCTTGAACACCTTTATTGTATCGCGTTCGGAGTTTTTTTGGTATAACCTTCGACGCGCACCCGCATAGCGGGTGGTTTTTTTGTCTCGCACCTAACGGAGCGAGACGGACTAATAGTCACATAATAAAAAAAAAGACGATGTAGCAAAGCTACCTCGTCCTTTTTAGTCTTTATAAGCAACAATACCGATAATGGTATCAACGGCACGCTCCATGGTTTGGAGACTTACGTACTCAAAACGACCGTGCATATTTTCTCCACCAGCAAAGATATTTGGAGTTGGAATTCCCATGAAGGAAATTTTAGATCCATCAGTGCCTCCACGGATTGGTTCGATTATAGGAGTGATACCCAAATCTTCCATAACGGCTTTGGCAATGGTAATTGGAGTCATATCTTTTTCAATGACTTCTTTCATATTGTAGTACTGGTCTGTCAAGTTTAGGGTGACACGGTCGCTACCAAGTTCTTGATTCATCTTATCTGCGATTGACTGCATAGCTGCTTTACGCGCTTCAAAGGTATCTTTTTCAAAATCGCGAATAATGTAGCTTGCACGCGCCTCCTCGACACTACCTGTCACATCCATAAGATGATAGAAACCTTGGTAACCATCCGTTAACTCAGGTCGGTCATTTTCTGGAAGTTGATTATGAAAATCAATTGCTAGCTGAAGAGCATTTACCATCTGTCCTTTGGCAGTACCAGGGTGGACATTACGGCCTTGGAAATGCAATTCAGCACCAGCTGCTGAGAAAGTTTCGTACTGAAGTTCTC
This sequence comes from Streptococcus sp. k-628, assembly GCF_013277475.1. Classification (NCBI taxonomy): domain Bacteria; kingdom Bacillati; phylum Bacillota; class Bacilli; order Lactobacillales; family Streptococcaceae; genus Streptococcus; species Streptococcus sp. k-628. Next base: position 29,067 of record NZ_VMMZ01000049.1, on the reverse strand, counting down.
CTAGTGGTCCTCCATCAACAGTGTAGGCAAAATCCACATCAAAATCTTCTGCATCAAATTTATTGGCACCAACACCGATTTCTTCATCTGGACCAAAACCAACACGAATTTCACAGTGCTTGATTTCAGGATGAGCAGTTAGATATTCAATGGCAGTCATAATCTCAGCAATCCCTGACTTGTCATCAGCACCTAGTAAGGTTGTTCCATCGGTTGTAATGAGCGTTTGTCCTGGGTATTTTTCAAGACTCTTGAAGTCAGCTGGATCGAGTTTGAAACCAGAATTCCCTAGTTCAATCACACCACCATCGTAGTTTTCAATCACCTGTGGATTGACTCCTTCAGCATTAAAATCAGCAGTATCCATGTGGGAGATGAAGCCAATTTTTCGTGTTAAAGATGGATCATTGGCTGGTAAGGTACCAATCGCAAAACCATTTGGAAGGTAGTAGACGTTTTGCAGTCCAACACGTTTCATTTCAGGAATAAGAACATTTGTAGCAAAATCTACCTGACTCTGCGTACTTGGAGTAGTAGTAGAGTGTTCATCAGAGCGCGTGTTGACCTTAACGTAGGTCAAGAAGCGGTCCAAGAGATTTGGATAAGTCATAAAAAACTCCTTTTGAATTCATTTTTTCCATTGTATCATAGAAAGAAGAGAAAAACAAAAGACAGAAGTTAGGGCAATCTGCTATGTTAGCGTTTACTTATCAGTGGATTCATGATAAAATAAACTTGATAAAAACATCACAAGGAAGCGATTATGAAAAAAGCAATTTTAATGATGACCTTTGGTTCACCAGAAGAGATTACCTTTGAAGGTGTAGCTGATTTTTTCACAAATATTCGTCGTGGAGTGAGACCTCAAGACCATGAGATTCAAACTCTTTATGATAATTATGTGCGAATTGGAGGTACTCCTCTGCAAAAAATTACCCGTGAAGAGGTTGCCTTGGTAGAAGCTAGGCTGGGGAATGAATATAGTGTCTATTTTGCCAATAAATTTTCCAGACCTTTTATTACAGATGTGATTGGTCAGATGGAAGCAGACGGCATTGAACAGTGTATTTGCTTGATTTTGGAGCCCCATTATTCTTTCTACTCTATCATGGGTTATGAGAAATTTTTAGAAAGCAAGCAAATTCAATTTTTGGTCATTAAGGACTGGTATCAGGAAGAAGCGCTCTTAAACTATTGGGCAGATGAAATTGCTAAGATTTTAAAGGAAGAAGTAAAGCAGGATAGCTTTAAAGTCATCTTTTCTGCCCATAGTGTGCCTATTTTTGCCTTGGACTTTGGTGATCCTTATATCGACCAAATTTTTGAAAATAGCAAGTTAGTCGCTGAAAAACTGGGTTTGAGTTCCGAGCAATATACCAATACTTGGCAGAGTGAAAGTGATATCGGAATTCCATGGATTAAGCCAGATGTTTTGGAATATCTCAGAGAACAGACAGAACATCCAGACCATTATATTTTTGTTCCTATCAGCTTCATTAGCGAGCATATTGAAGTTTTATTTGATAATGATGTGGAATGTTATGACTTGTGTCAGGAATTGGGTGTTACCTACCATCGTCCACCAATGCCCAATACGGATTCTCGTTTGATTGATGCCTTGGTTAATACAGTCAGAGCTAATGAACATCAAGAATTTAAGGAATTTCTCCCAGAAGAAGAAACCTTTGATGAGTTAGTTCCTTCAGATGAGACGAAAAATATTTTGGCTGAATCTGAAGATTTACAAATGCCGGAATTTGTGAAAAAACTGATTGAGAAAAAAGGTCGGGAAAATGTCAAGATGCCTTATCTTATCAAGAAGATGCTAGAAAAAGCAGGCAAGTTACCCAAAGAGTAAAGAAAAAAGGATTTAGCTTTGCGCTAGATCCTTTTAATAGCTTATTTTTTCTCAAGAAGAGCTTTGATTTCTTGAAGGACTTCCAATTCGGTTGGTTTTTTTTCGTCAGTTTTTTCTTCCTTTATGCCAGTCAGTTTCTGTGCTTTTTCAATACCCTTGATAATAAAGAAGAGGGCGGTACCGACAAAGATAAAATTGATAATAGCACTTAAAAAGTTACCATAGCCGACTCCATGCCAAGAAAGTTGAGCGATACGTTCGACTTTAGCAGCTTTCAAAGCGGGATTTAAAATAAGAGGAGTGATAATGTCGTTTACAAGTGAAGTAACGATAGCACCAAAAGCAGAGGCAATGACAACACCGACAGCAAGGTCAATAACATTTCCTCGAAGCAAGAATGATTTTAGATTTTTTAACATACTGTTTTCCTTTCAACGTTTCGTGTTTCATTGTATCCTAAATCATTATAGAAGGCAATTAAAAGGCTCATAAATGGAGCATTATTTTCTAAAAATATAGACCTTGCTCAAGATATAATTGATGATAATAATGAGTATTTGTGCAATTATTGTTTCAATAGCATTTATCTTATCAAGATTTTCATTTACGAATTGACCTATGATGTGAGGAAACTGAGTCACAAACAGAAAAGTAAAGAGCAAATCTAACAGAAAAGTAGAAAGGCGGGCAAGAAAAAATTTCACTAAACGGATAAGTCGATTCTTCTTTTTTTGCTTAAACACGATCGTATCATTTGTGATAAAGGCAAATAGGATACCAATAATATTTGCTAGGGCAGTAGCAAGGAGTTCCTGATGACTTAGTTGATAAATGACTAGTCGTGAGAGAATCGAAACTAGAGTTGTAGCAAGGCCAAAAAAGAGATAGGCTAAGATTTCATTGTTAAGAAATTTTTGAATACAAATTTTCATGCTTTAAGTATAGCATAAAGCAGGCTATTGTGCTATACTAGTAAGGTTGAATAAAGCAACCCTTGGTGCTTAGCTTCTTTCACCAAGCATATTACACGCGGGCAACCGCCAAAGGAGAAAAGATGAAAAAATTAACTATTCGTGATGTTGCAGATATTGCAATCGTCGCTGCTATCTACGTCGTTTTGACTGTCACACCGCCTCTAAATGCCATCAGCTATGGTGCTTATCAGTTTCGTATTTCAGAAATGATGAACTTTATGGCTTTTTACAATCCTAAGTACATCATCGGAGTTACCATCGGTTGTATGATTGCTAATTTCTTTAGCTTCGGACTGCTAGATGTCTTTGTTGGTGGTGGATCAACCTTGGTATTCCTCAGTTTAGGTGTTTGGCTTTTTGCAAAATACAGCAAGGATTACCTCTTTAACGGATTGATTCGAAAAGATCATTTCTTCTTTTCAATCCTCTTTTCAATTTCCATGTTTACTATCGCTGCAGAGTTAAATATTGTAGCAGAATTACCATTCTTCCTTACTTGGTTTACAACAGGGATCGGTGAATTTGCCTCATTGATTATTGGAGCGATTATTATTGATAAAATTGGTCGTCGAATCGATTTAAGCAAATAGAAGAAGACAAGCTAGGTAGCCTTTACCTGGCTTTTTCTTATAGAAAATTTCTAAGGAAACTTGACAAGTTTTTCTGATTATAGTATACTTCTTAAGTAAGCTGATTTAGCTCAGTTGGCAGAGCGCATCCATGGTAAGGATGAGGTCGCCGGTTCAATCCCGGCAATTAGCATGATAGAAACAAAATGACCTTGGGAGATCAAGGTTTTTCTTATCGACCTGTATAAATGAAGTTAAGGCGTTTTGGCTGTTGACAAAAGTCATTCTCTTTAGTAGAATAGAAGATGCGATGAGTCGATAGGTAGTCTTCGGACTACTATTGAGCATAAGGAGGTCATAACGCAGGAGCGGACCTTGATGAGTTGTGTGAACCTGCTCATCACATGAAGATGCCTCTTAGTCCCTGGTCTAGCGACTGGGGATTTTATTTTCCAAAAAATAATGAAAAAGCTTTGCAATTCATGAAAAAAGTAGTATAATACATCTATTATAGAAATTTTTAGAAAATTCCGAAAGAGGTTATTTATGGGATATACAGTTGCTGTAGTCGGCGCGACAGGTGCTGTCGGAGCTCAGATGATAAAAATGTTGGAAGAATCAACACTTCCAATCGATAAAATTCGTTTACTTGCTTCTGCACGTTCAGCGGGCAAGACTTTGAAATTTAAAGACCAAGATATTACGATTGAAGAAACGACTGAAACAGCTTTTGAAGGAGTTGATATTGCTCTCTTTTCAGCAGGTGGTTCTACATCAGCTAAGTATGCACCATACGCAGTTAAAGCTGGAGCGGTAGTAGTAGATAATACATCTTACTTCCGTCAAAATCCAGATGTTCCTTTGGTTGTTCCAGAGGTCAATGCTCATGCACTTGATGCCCACAACGGGATTATTGCTTGCCCTAACTGTTCAACAATCCAAATGATGGTAGCTCTTGAGCCAGTTCGCCAAAAATGGGGCTTGGACCGTATCATTGTTTCAACTTACCAAGCCGTTTCAGGTGCTGGTATGGGAGCAATTCTTGAGACACAACGTGAACTTCGTGAAGTCTTGAATGATGGTGTAAACCCACGTGATTTGCATGCGGAAATCTTGCCTTCAGGTGGGGACAAGAAACACTATCCTATCGCCTTTAACGCTCTTCCACAAATTGATGTTTTCACTGACAATGATTACACTTACGAAGAGATGAAGATGACTAAGGAAACTAAGAAAATCATGGAAGATGATAGCATCGCGGTGTCTGCAACATGTGTGCGCATTCCAGTCTTGTCAGCTCACTCTGAGTCTGTTTACATCGAAACAAAAGAAGTGGCTCCAATTGAAGAAGTAAAAGCAGCTATCGCAGCCTTCCCAGGTGCTGTTCTTGAGGATGATGTAGCTCATCAAATTTATCCTCAAGCTATCAATGCAGTGGGTTCACGTGATACCTTTGTTGGTCGTATCCGTAAAGACTTGGATGCTGAAAAAGGAATCCACATGTGGGTTGTTTCAGACAACCTGCTCAAAGGTGCTGCTTGGAACTCAGTTCAGATTGCAGAAACTCTTCACGAACGTGGCTTGGTTCGTCCAACAGCTGAATTGAAATTTGAATTAAAATAGTCATATCGTTTAGGAGTTCAGATGAACTCCTTCTTTGAAATTGAGAGGTGTTTTCATGTCTTATCAAGATTTAAAAGAGTGTAAAATCATCACAGCCTTTATTACCCCCTTTCACGAGGATGGTTCCATCAACTTTGATGCTATTCCAGCCTTGATTGAACATTTATTGGCCCATCATACGGATGGAATTCTTCTTGCAGGAACGACGGCTGAGAGTCCAACTTTGACCCACGATGAGGAGTTGGAACTCTTTGCGGCTGTACAAAAGATTGTCAATGGACGTGTCCCTTTGATTGCGGGTGTGGGTACCAATGATACGCGTGACTCTATTGAGTTTGTCAAAGAAGTAGCGGAATTTGGCGGTTTTGCTGCTGGGCTTGCTATTGTTCCTTACTACAACAAACCTTCTCAAGAAGGAATGTATCAGCATTTTAAAGCCATTGCAGATGCTTCTGACCTACCAATTATTATCTATAACATTCCAGGTCGTGTAGTTGTCGAATTGACTCCAGAAACCATGCTTCGCTTGGCTGACCATCCAAATATCATTGGTGTTAAGGAATGTACCAGTCTTGCCAATATGGCTTACTTGATTGAGCATAAGCCAGAAGAGTTCTTGATTTATACAGGTGAGGATGGAGATGCCTTCCATGCCATGAATCTTGGTGCTGACGGGGTTATTTCTGTTGCATCCCATACAAATGGGGATGAAATGCACGAGATGTTTACTGCCATTGCAGAAAGCGATATGAAAAAAGCAGCGGCTATTCAGCGCAAGTTCATTCCTAAGGTCAATGCCCTCTTCTCTTATCCAAGTCCTGCTCCAGTTAAGGCAGTTCTCAACTATATGGGATTTGAAGCTGGTCCAACTCGTCTACCTCTTGTTCCAGCACCAGAAGAAGATGCCAAACGCATTATCAAGGTTGTCGTAGATGGCGACTACGAAGCAACTAAGGCAACTGTAACAGGGGTCTTAAGACCAGATTACTAATAAAGACAATAAAATCCATGACCGCAAGAACGATCATGGATTTTCCTATTTTCCTAAACAGAATTGGCTAAAGAGTTGGGTAATGAGTTCATCAGGAGCAGCATCCCCAGTGATTTCTCCGAGGATTTCCCAAGTACGAGTCAAGTCAACTTGAAGCAAGTCAACTGGCATACCTAGTTCCAGTCCTTCATTAACAGCTTGCAAACTTTCAACAGCCTTCTCAATCAAGGAAATATGACGGGCGTTGGACAAGTAGGTTGCATCTTGCTCGACTAGACCAGCATTTGCAAAGAAGAGGTCATTAATGCGTTCTTCAATCTTATCAATGTTTTGGTTTTTAAGGACTGAAATGCGGATGACATCTTCTGGAAGTTCAGAAGTTTCAATCGTTTCAGGAAGGTCGGTTTTATTAAGAAGAATAATACGGTTTGTATCTTGGCTAATCTTAAGAAGTTGTCGGTCTTGGGCGGTTAAGGGTTCGCTAGCGTTTAGCACCAGTAGAACCAAGTCGGCTTCCTTGAGGGCTTTTTTCGAACGCTCGACACCGATTTGTTCCACAATGTCATCTGTTTCACGAATACCGGCCGTGTCAATCAATTTGAGAGGAACACCGTTGATGTTGACGTATTCTTCAATGACATCTCGAGTAGTACCAGCAATATCTGTAACGATAGCCTTGTCCTCACGCAAGAGGTTGTTGAGAAGGCTGGATTTTCCAACGTTAGGACGGCCGATGATAGCAGTGGAAATTCCTTCACGGAGGATTTTGCCACGACGGGCTGTTCTAAGGAGATTAGTTAGCAATTGCTCAAACTCCATAGTCTTTTCCCGGACAACAGCAGTAGTCGCTTCCTCAACATCGTCATACTCAGGATAGTCGATATTGACCTCAACTTGGGCAAGTGTATTGAGGATTTCTTGACGGGTATTATTGATAAGATCAGAAAGGGAACCATCAAGTTGTTTGACCGCAATGTTCATGGCCTTGTCTGTCTTAGCACGGATGATATCCATAACGGCTTCAGCCTGAGTCAAGTCAACACGTCCATTTAGGAAGGCACGTTTGGTAAATTCACCAGGTTCAGCCAATCGAGCTCCTTCACGGATAGCTAGTTGGAGAATCTCATTGGTCACGGCAATCCCACCGTGGGTGTTAATCTCGATAATATCCTCACGAGTGAAGGTCTTTGGAGACTTCATAGCTCCAACCATAACCTCGTCCATGACTTTACCAGTCTGAGGGTCAACGATGTGACCGTAGTTAAGGGTATGGCTAGCAACCTGACTTAAGTCTTTCCCTTTGAAAATCTTTTGCGCAATAGCAAAACTTTCTGTTCCGCTCAGGCGGACAATACCAATAGCCCCTTCACCTAGTGGAGTAGAGATAGCAGCGATGGTATCAAATTCACGTGTAATCATAATATTTCCTTTAATTAATAGCTCTTTTCTTGGAAAATTCTCCAAGTCTCTTTTCAAATTGTAACAAATTTGGACTATTTCTTCAATGGATGCTACTTGGAGATTGAAAAAGCCTAAGCAATTCTGCTTAAGCTAGCTTATTTGGTGCGCATTTCCCCTTGTGGGAAATAAGTTCCTTCTGGCATGTCGTTGATGATGACATGGACAGCAGATTGAGGGGCTCCAGTGTTGCGAACAACAGCTTCTGTTACTTCCTTAGCAAGAGCTTTCTTTTGCTCGAGCGTGCGTCCTTCAAATAAATCGATGCGTACAAATGGCATAATAGCTTCCTCCACTAGTTTTTGATTTCTTCTAGTTTACCACATTTTGCCGTTTAAAGCTTAAGAAAATTATGATATACTAGAATGTAGCAAAAATTTAGAAATGGACGTGAAGCAAGAAACATGGCACAGTTGTATTATCGTTATGGGACCATGAACTCTGGTAAGACGATTGAGATTCTCAAGGTGGCCTATAACTATGAGGAGCAAGGAAAAGGTGTTGTGATTATGACCTCGGCTCTGGATACGCGTGACGGTGTTGGCTATGTGTCGAGTCGAATTGGCATGAAACGCCCTGCCCTTGCGATTGAGGAGACGACGGATATCTTTGGATTTATCCGTGATTTACCAGAAACACCTTACTGTGTGTTGGTTGATGAGGCTCAGTTTCTCAAGCGTCACCATGTTTACGACTTAGCTCGTGTTGTTGATGAGTTAGATATACCCGTCATGGCTTTTGGTTTAAAAAATGACTTTCGTAATGAACTGTTCGAAGGCTCCAAATATCTCTTGCTTTTAGCAGATAAAATTGACGAAATTAAGACCATCTGTCAGTATTGTAAGAAAAAGGCGACCATGGTTTTGCGAACACAGGATGGACTGCCTGTTTACGATGGTGAGCAGATCCAGATTGGTGGAAATGAAACCTATATCTCGGTTTGCCGTAAACATTATTTTGCCCCAATGATAACCTCTAACAAGGAGCAAAACTATGACAATTGAACTAAGAGATGTTACAATGGAAAATTATTTTGATGTTTTGAATTTGGATGTTAAGGAATATCAAAAACAATTCATTGCAACCAATGCAATTAGTTTAGCTGAAGCATACGTCTACACTAAAAATGGAGATTTTGTAGCTCCATTGGCAGTTTATGATAATGATGCAATTATAGGTTTTGTGATGATAGCTTATGATAAAAAGATCGGAATTAGTAGTGGAAATTATTTACTATTTCGGTTTATGATTGATAAGAATTTTCAAAATCAAGGATATTTTAAACCAATTATGGATAAAGTACTAGACTACGTTCGAACAGCGCCAGCAGGTTTAAGCAATAAACTTTGGTTGTCTTATGAACCAGAAAACGAACATGCAAGATATTGTTACCTCAGTTATGGATTTAAAGAAACTGGGGAAATATCCGAGAACGAAGTAGTAGCAATCTATGATTTAACAATTGAGAAATAAGGAGAAAAAATGAACATCTATGATCAACTACAAGCTGTAGAAGACCGTTATGAAGAACTAGGAGAATTGCTCAGTGACCCAGATGTGGTTTCGGACACCAAGCGTTTCATGGAGCTCTCAAAAGAAGAAGCTTCAACTCGTGATACCGTAACAGCCTACCGTGAGTACAAACAAGTCCTTCAAAACATCGTTGACGCTGAAGAGATGATTAAGGAATCAAGCGGAGATGCGGACTTGGAAGAAATGGCCAAGCAAGAGCTCAAAGATGCCAAGGCTGAAAAAGAAGAATACGAAGAAAAACTCAAAATTTTGCTCCTTCCAAAGGATCCAAATGATGACAAGAATATTATCCTTGAAATCCGTGGAGCAGCTGGAGGAGACGAAGCAGCACTTTTCGCTGGAGATCTTTTAACCATGTACCAAAAGTATGCGGAAGCCCAAGGCTGGCGCTTTGAAGTCATGGAGGCTTCTATGAACGGTGTCGGCGGTTTCAAAGAAGTGGTTGCCATGGTTTCAGGTCAGTCAGTTTACTCTAAACTCAAGTACGAATCAGGTGCCCACCGTGTGCAACGTGTTCCTGTGACAGAAAGTCAAGGCCGTGTTCATACTTCGACAGCGACAGTTCTTGTTATGCCAGAAGTTGAAGAAGTTGAATACGACATTGATCCCAAAGACCTTCGTGTCGACATCTACCACGCCTCTGGTGCTGGTGGACAGAACGTCAATAAGGTTGCGACTGCCGTTCGTATCGTTCACTTACCAACCAATATCAAGGTTGAGATGCAGGAAGAACGTACCCAGCAGAAAAACCGTGAGAAAGCCATGAAAATCATCCGTGCGCGTGTTGCTGACCACTTTGCTCAGATTGCACAAGACGAACAAGACGCTGAACGTAAGTCAACGATTGGTACTGGGGACCGTTCAGAACGAATCCGTACTTATAATTTCCCACAAAACCGTGTCACGGACCACCGTATCGGCTTGACTCTCCAAAAACTAGATACCATTTTGTCTGGTAAATTGGACGAAGTTGTGGATGCCTTGGTGCTCTATGACCAAACACAAAAATTAGAAGAATTAAATAAATAATGAAATTAGCTCAATTATTTTCAGATTTTGAAGAAGAATTGATAAGACAAGGAGAGGAAGCTGAAAGCCTCTCTTTTGTCTATCGTAGCCTGAAAAATCTATCTTTTACGGACTTTGTTTTTGCCCTCCAGCAGGAAGTGACGGAAGAGGAAGAAGTATTTGTAAAAGAAATTTTCCAACAGTTAGCAGCCCATAAACCGGCACAGTACATCATTGGACAGGCAGATTTTTATGGAATGCAGCTAAAAGTGGATGAACGAGTTTTGATTCCCCGTCCAGAAACAGAGGAGTTGGTTGAGCTTATCCTGGCTGAAAATCCTCTGAAAAATCTTAAGATCCTAGATATCGGGACTGGAAGTGGAGCTATAGCTCTTGCACTCGCTAAAAATAGACCAGACTGGTCAGTGACCGCAACAGATATTTCTCAAGAGGCTTTAGATTTAGCTAGCGAAAATGCTAAAAATCAAAATCTTCAAATATTTTTAAAAAAATCTGATTGTTTTACAGAAATTTCTGAAAAATATGATATAATTGTTTCCAATCCACCCTATATCTCTCGTGAAGATGAGTCAGAGGTCGGCTTGAATGTCTTGCATTCGGAGCCTCATCTAGCTCTCTTTGCAGACGAGGATGGCCTAGCTATTTACCGTAGAATTACGGAAGATGCAAAAGACTATCTCAAAGATGGTGGTAAGATTTACCTTGAAATTGGATACAAGCAAGGTCAAAGTGTTCCTGAACTTTTTAGGAAACATCTTCCTGAACAGCGAGTTCGAACGCTCAAGGACCAATTTGGTCAAGATAGGATGGTCGTGGTTGATGATGGACAGGATTAGACAAGAGTTAGAAAAGGGTGGGGCGGTTGTTCTTCCTACAGAGACAGTTTACGGTCTCTTTGCCAAGGCTCTAGACGAAAAAGCAGTTGACCATGTTTACCAACTTAAACGTCGTCCAAGAGACAAGGCGCTTAACCTCAATATCGCCTCTCTAGAGGACATCTTGCACTTTTCTATGAATCAGCCAACTTATCTACAAAAACTTGTAGAGACCTTTTTACCAGGTCCCTTGACCATTATCCTTGAAGCCAATGACCGAGTTCCCTATTGGGTCAATTCTGGCCTCGCGACTGTTGGATTTCGGATGCCCAGTCATCCGATTACCCTTGATTTGATCCGAGAGACAGGTCCCTTGATTGGGCCGTCTGCCAATATTTCAGGTCAGGCAAGTGGAGTAACCTTTGAACAAATTCTGAAGGATTTTGACCAAGAGGTTCTGGGTCTAGAAGACGATGCTTTTCTAACTGGACAGGATTCAACTATTTTGGATTTGTCTGGAGACAAGGTGAAAATCTTACGCCAAGGGGCCATTAAGCGAGACGATATTCTTGCTCAGTTGCCAGAGATTTCTTTCGAGGAGGCATGAAATGCTAAGAAATTTAAGAGAAACTGATGTGAAAGCAATATGTGAGATCAACCAAGATGCTTTGGGCTATTCTTTTAGTCCAGAGGAAACGGCTAGTCAATTAGCTAGACTATCTCAGGATTCACATCATTTCCTACTTGCTTATGAGGATACAGCTAGTCATGCCTTGCTTGGATATGTCCACGCTGAGGTCTATGAATCACTTTATTCTAAAGCAGGATTTAATATTTTAGCTTTAGCAGTTTCACCTCAAGCGCAAGGTCAAGGTATTGGTAAAAGTTTACTACAAGGGTTGGAACAAGAAGCAAAAAGACGTGGTTATGGGTTTATCCGCTTAAACTCTGCCGATCATCGTCTGGGTGCTCATGCATTTTATGAAAAAGTTGGTTATACTTGCGATAAAGTGCAGAAACGGTTTATTCGCATCTTTTAGTTTATTTTCTTATTGTAAAATCAAACTAATGGACTAGTCACACAATAAAGGAGAAGACCTATGATTTTTGACAAAGATGATTTTAAAGTATACGATGCTGATCTCTGGAATGCTATTGCCAAAGAAGAAGAACGACAACAAAACAACATTGAGTTGATTGCTTCGGAAAACGTAGTTTCCAAGGCTGTTATGGCAGCTCAAGGGTCTATCTTGACGAATAAATACGCCGAAGGTTACCCAGGACGCCGTTATTATGGTGGAACGGATGTGGTAGACGTGGTAGAGACTCTAGCCATTGAACGCGCAAAAGAAATTTTCGGTGCTAAATTCGCCAATGTCCAACCCCACTCAGGAAGCCAAGCCAACTGTGCAGCTTACATGGCCTTGATTGAGCCTGGCGATACGGTTATGGGAATGGATTTGGCTGCAGGTGGTCACTTGACTCATGGGGCTCCTGTTAGCTTCTCTGGTCAAACCTACAACTTTGTTTCTTATAGTGTGGATCCTGAAACGGAATTCTTAGATTTTGATGCTATCTTGAAACAAGCTCAAGAAGTCAAACCAAAACTGATTGTAGCTGGTGCTTCAGCCTATTCTCAAATTATCGACTTTTCAAAATTCCGTGAAATTGCGGATGCTGTGGGTGCGAAGCTCATGGTAGACATGGCCCATATCGCTGGTTTGGTTGCTGCTGGTCTTCACCCAAGTCCAGTACCATACGCTCATATCACTACAACAACGACCCACAAAACCCTTCGTGGACCTCGTGGTGGTTTGATTTTGACCAATGATGAAGACTTAGCTAAGAAAATCAATTCAGCTATTTTCCCAGGTATTCAGGGTGGTCCTTTGGAGCATGTTGTGGCAGCTAAAGCTGTTTCTTTCAAAGAAGTTTTGGATCCAGCCTTCAAGGAATATGCTGCCAATGTTATCAGGAACAGCAAGACTATGGCAGATGTCTTTTTGCAAGACCCTGATTTTCGTATCATTTCTGGAGGGACTGAAAACCATCTCTTCCTAGTGGATGTGACTAAGGTTGTAGAAAACGGCAAAGTTGCTCAAAACTTGCTGGATGAAGTCAATATTACCCTAAATAAAAACTCAATTCCTTACGAAAGCTTGTCACCATTCAAGACAAGTGGGATTCGTATCGGAGCAGCAGCCATTACTGCACGTGGATTTGGTGAAGAAGAAAGTCGCAAAGTGGCTGAACTTATCATTAAAACCCTTAAAAATGCAGAAAATGAGGCTGTCTTAGAAGAAGTGAGAAGTGCAGTCAAAGAATTGACAGATGCCTTCCCATTATACGAGGACTAAAACTTTTATGGACATTTATATTAAGAAAGCCATTATTCACCAGTTCAGCCCAGATGATACCGAGCTGTTCTTAGCGGATAAGTTTCTCAATATTACTCCAAAAATCGAAGAATACCTGCGTAGAAAAATTGAACGTGTGTATTCAGATGAAGCCAAGACTGGGATTTTCGAAGAAGAAAATCCCTTCTTCAATCATATCACAGACGATTTGTTGGAGACATCAGTAACACTGGCTAATCTCTGGAAAGAAGAGTTCAGTATTTCTGAAAATCTCAAGACCAATGACTTGATTTTTGTGCAATTTTCTAAAGAAGGCGTGGAGCATTTCGCTTTCTTGCGAATTGCTCTGCGGGAGACATTGACCCACCTCGGAGGAGAAGTTGATAATCCAATCAAGCTAACTCAGAATAACCTGCCTGGATTTGGAACAGGAGCTGATGAGGCCTTGGTTGTCAATCTTCAAAGTCGAAAGTATCACCTGATTGAAAAACGAATCAAGTACAACGGGACTTTTTTGAACTATTTTTCAGATAATCTTCTTGCCGTTGCCCCTAAGATTTCACCCAAGAAATCTATCAAAGAACTAGAAAAAACGGCTCAGAAAATTGCTGAATCTTTTAACACAGATGATTTTCAATTTCAATCTAAGGTCAAATCAGCGATTTTCAACAACCTAGAAGAAAGCAATGAATTGTCACCTGAGAAATTGGCTAATGACCTTTTTGATAACAATTTGACGGCTCGTTTGAGCTTTATTGACCAAGTTAAAGAAGCTGTCCCAGAACCTGTTCAATTTGATGAAATTGATGCCAGTCGTCAATTAAAGAAATTTGAAAATCAAAAACTCTCCTTGTCAAATGGAATTGAGCTCATCGTTCCCAATAACGTCTATCAAGATGCCGAGTCTGTTGAGTTTATCCAAAATGATAATGGAACCTACTCTATCTTAATCAAAAATATCGAGGATATCCAAAGTAAATAATGTTTAAACGAATTCGAAGAGTGCTTGTACTAGCAGTCTTCCTTTTTGCTGGCTATAAAGCTTACCGCGTTCACCAAGATGTCAAACAAGTCATGACCTATCAACCCATGGTGAGAGAAATCTTGAGTGAAAAAGACACCCCAGCAAACGAAGAGCTTGTGCTCGCTATGATTTATACCGAAACAAAAGGAAAAGAAGGCGATGTTATGCAGTCTAGTGAGTCTGCAAGTGGTTCCACCAACACCATCAATGATAATGCCTCTAGCATTCGGCAAGGCGTTCAAACTCTGACAGACAATCTCTATCTAGCCCAGAAGCAGGGGGTAGATGTCTGGACAGCTGTTCAAGCCTATAATTTTGGTCCTGCCTATATTGATTTTATCGCTCAAAATGGCAAGGAAAATACCTTGGCTCTTGCCAAACAGTACTCTCGTGAGACTGTTGCCCCCTTGCTTGGCAATACCACTGGAAAGACTTATAGTTATATTCACCCCATTTCCATTTTTCACGGTGCCGAACTCTATGTAAATGGAGGAAACTATTACTATTCTAGACAGGTTCAACTCAACCTTTACATCATCAAATGTTTCACTCTCTTTTCGACATCTGGCTAGTCCAGGTGTTTTTGTTATAAGTTTTCTTTAAGATAGATATATTACTCTAGAAAGGTAAAGGAGGGAATTCCCTATGAGAAAGAAACTCTTTCTGACCAGTGCTGCGGTCTTATGGGCAGTAATAGCTATGAATAGTGTCCATGCAGCAACTGATGTTCAAAAAGTCATCGATGAAACCTATGTTCAACCTGAATATGTCCTAGGTTCATCATTGTCTGAAGACCAAAAAAATCAAACCCTTAAAAAACTAGGTTACAATGCCTCAACAGACACCAAAGAACTCAAGACCATGACACCTGATGTCTATTCTAAGATTATGAATGTGGCCAATGACTCTAGCTTACAATTGTATTCATCAGCCAAGATTCAAAAGCTAGGGGACAAATCGCCACTTGAGGTCAAGATTGAAACACCAGAAAACATCACTAAGGTGACTCAGGATATGTATCGAAATGCCGCAGTAACCTTGGGTGTGGAACATGCCAAAATCACTGTAGCAGCCCCTATTCCAGTTACTGGTGAAAGTGCTTTAGCAGGGATTTACTATTCGCTAGAGGCTAATGGAGCCAAGGTGCCGCAAGCCAATAAAGACTTAGCTCAAGAAGAGCTAAAGGCTTTGTCAGATATCAATGTTGAAAATAAGGACAAAACTGGCTATGATGCTAATAAATTGAACGTTGCCCTAGCCGATATCAAGTCAGGACTCGCCAAAGCTAAAGAAAGTAAGGGAAATCTGACAGAGGAAGATGTCCGCAAAATCGTTGAAGATACCTTAAAAAATTACAAACTTGATCAGGTCATAACAGGAAACCAGATCAATATTATCATCAATTTTGCTTTAAATCTCTCAAAGAGTGATATCCTCAGCAATGCAGATTTCACTAAAACCCTAAATGACCTTAAACAAAGTATTGTTTCACAAGCTGGCGACAGTTTTAAAAATATCAACCTTAACTTTGATGCTGATAAGGCGCTAGAGGACGGCGGTAATTTCCTAAGCGCCCTCTGGCAAGCCATTGTCAACTTCTTCAAGAGTTTTGGTTCTTAAGAAATTTCATGGTATAATAGATGGTAACCGTAACGTTGCCGTCTTTTTTGTCGGCCAATAGAAAGAGAAGAGAATGTTAAAGAAAAATGATATTGTAGAAGTTAAAATTGTTGACTTGACCCACGAAGGTGCAGGAGTTGCCAAGGTGGATGGTTTGGTCTTTTTTGTAGAGAATGCTTTACCGAGTGAAAAAATCCTCATGCGTGTCCTTAAGGTTAATAAAAAGATTGGTTTTGGGAAGGTTGAAGAATACCTTATCCAGTCACCACACCGTAACCAAGACGTAGATTTGGCTTACCTGCGTTCAGGAATCGCGGATTTAGGACATCTTGCCTATCCAGAACAGCTCAAGTTTAAAACCAAGCAAGTCAAGGATAGTCTATACAAGATTGCTGGGATTGCTGATGTAGAGGTTGCTGAGACGCTTGGTATGGAAAATCCAATCAAGTACCGCAACAAGGCACAGGTCCCTGTTCGTCGAGTAAATGGTGTCTTGGAAACTGGGTTTTTCCGTAAGAATTCCCACGATCTCATGCCACTGGAAGATTTCTTTATCCAGGATCCTGTAATTGACGAGCTAGTAGTAGCCCTACGCGACTTGCTCCGCCGTTATGATTTGAAACCTTATGATGAAAAGGAGCAGTCTGGCTTGATTCGTAATCTTGTGGTGCGTCGCGGACACTATTCAGGTCAAATTATGGTTATTTTGGTAACAACTCGTCCCAAAGTTTTTCGTGTTGACCAATTGATTGAACAACTGATTAAGCAGTTCCCAGAGATTGTGTCTGTTATGCAAAATATCAACGACCAGAATACCAATGCGATTTTTGGTAAGGAATGGCGCACACTTTATGGACAAGACTATATTACGGATCAGATGTTGGGAAATGACTACCAGATCGCTGGACCAGCATTTTACCAAGTCAATACTGAAATGGCTGAAAAACTCTATCAAACAGCCATTGACTTTGCTGAATTAAAAGAAGATGATGTGGTCATTGATGCCTATTCTGGTATCGGGACGATTGGCCTCTCCGTTGCGAAACATGTCAAAGAAGTTTATGGTGTTGAAGTCATTCCAGAAGCGGTTGAAAATAGCAAGAAAAATGCTAGCTTGAACGGCATTACTAACGCCTACTATGTCTGCGACACAGCTGAAAATGCTATGAAAAATTGGCTCAAGGAAGGAATTCAACCAAGCCTTATCCTAGTGGATCCACCAAGAAAAGGACTCACCGAGAGTTTTATCAAAGCTAGTACCCAAACAGGAGCTGATCGCATCGCCTATATCTCCTGCAATGTCGCAACCATGGCGCGTGATATCAAACTCTACCAAGAATTGGGATATGAGTTGAAGAAAGTACAGCCGGTTGACCTATTTCCCCAGACGCATCATGTCGAATGTGTAAGCTTGTTGGAGAAACGTAGTTAATCCTCAAAAGGTTCCCCAAACCTTTTGAGTCCGCCAATGGGATAGCTGTCGTAGAGTAATAAGTTTACGACGAAACGATAGGGTAACAGCGAACCGCTGAGTATGTAGCCTTGAAATGATGTTTTAAGAAGGTGGAAAAAAGAATTTGCTATATCCTAAGGGTAACTAATCAGTATTATATTCTGAAAAATCAATCTACGGATAATTTAGATGAGGTTATAAATGATTATATTAGAGTTATATCAAAATAATTATTCTAAAGATTTAGTCGCATTTGATTCCATAAAAGATGGGAAAGCCTTTGTAGCTCAAATTCCGGGATACACTCTGGAAACAGAAGATGGTTTTGAAGTGGAGTATTTTAATCCTAAAAACATACCGGATTATATGGAAATTATTTTTAACGGAAATATTGTTCCTTTATCTAAATTTATGTTCGATCCTGAGGAAAATGTAGACATTATTTGGAAAGAGATTTCAAATTTATCCCTCAAAAATGATAGAGTAATCGAAGGATATTCAAAAATCGATGCATATGTCGTTAACAACCATGAAGTTAAAGCCTATGTCGAAACAAGAGAAACGAACTATCGTAAAGCAAAAGACTTCTTAGAAAGCCGTGGATATGAAATCGACAGAAGCTTTTTCGGAAGTGAAGACGGCGAAGCGATTCTCTACAGAAAAAAAGGTGCCGAAGATTGGCATTTCTTATCACATTTAGACTCAATGTTTGTAGAGATTGAAGATGTAGAAGGATATGTTAAAGAAGAGGTGGGAGAGATTCAATAGTCAAGCAAAGTTCCTTGTGAGTATGTACCTTTGCTAGTAAAAGCGTCAAAACGTTGTAACGAAGGGGGTTAAGAAAACCCTTGAGTGTAAGCCTTCTTCTTGTTTAGAGGGAAAGTATTAGAGTAGCCGCTCATAATTTATACTAGATTTGATAACTTATTTGAGATAGATTTTATTTCTATAAATACTGTGAAAATTTTTTAATACTAAAGATTTAAAGTTACTATGTTAAAAATTCTCTCCACTTTTAAACTAATGTATTATAAAAGCCAGTTGACACAAGTGTTACACCTGTGATAGAATTAACTAGAGGTGAAGAAAATGGCAACCGATAAAAATAGAATAATGATTAGCTTGGATGATAAAAATCTAGAGAAACTTGAAAATTTAGTAGAAGATGCTAGAGATAGAAGAGGAATGCGACTAACAAAGTCCCAGGTTATAGAATTACTCCTAAATACTGTTGATTATTTCGATGATATTATGGGAGCTATTTACTCAAAAAAATAAGAGCAAAAATGCTATTATTTTTTTACAAACAGGTGCAACACTAGTGAAGCAGGAGTGATGAAATGGTTGTTTATATTAGACAAAGCAAACTACCAAGTGAAGTTTCAATTAATAAATACAATGCTCAAGTAGGTGCCTACTTACAAGGAGAAGAAATTATTTTATATCAATCTTTTTCTGAAATAGAACAGTTAACAAGTGAAGATATAGTTGTAGATTATATAATGGAGACTAGAGCATTGCTAAAAATGATGGGGTTAAACGTTCCAGTTTATGACTATCCTATTGAGCTTAAAGAGTTTTATGGTCGAAAGATTTATGCAGGTGTTTTAGGAGAGATTGTAAATATACCTGATAATTGGGGAAAATTTATTAAACCCAAAGCTGGTTCAAAAATCTTTACGGGAAGAGTTGTTAATGGAACCCGTGATTTGATAGGTATTGGTCTAACTCTCGACTATCCTATATGGATTAGTGAGGTTGTAGAATTCATAGCTGAATGGCGTTGTTTTGTTTTAGATGGTCGCGTGTTAGATGTTCGGCCCTATACAGGTGATTATCATACACAATTTGATCCTAGTGTAATTGATGAAGCCATATCATGTTGGAAAGATGCGCCAATAGCTTATGGACTAGATATCGGTGTTACTAGTGATGGCAGGACACTTGTTGTTGAAGTAAATGATGGTTATGCATTAGGAAATTATGGACTATCTCCTTTAAAGTCAATCAATTTTCATAAAGCTAGATGGAAAGAAATGGTAAAACCTTATTTTGAAAGAAACGATATTTTTATTATGCCTAAAAATGAAAATATAAGTTTCTAAAAGGGACAGAAGTAAATCTGTGTTTGACTGCAACTAGTAAGTTGCAGTTTTTTGTTTTGAATAATGATATAATAGATTAAGAAAATAATGAAAACGCTATATATTTGAAAGTTGATTAGGAAAGCAGGAAGTATGGAAACAATCGATATTTTTTGCCTTTAGAGTCTTAAATTTTACATCATATTAATAAATTGAACCACACCATTATATCCCCAATTTTTTAGGTTGTTCTGTATGTCGTTCTTATTTTGCTCAGTAAGATAATAGTCGTTGACATAAAATTTTGTATTTGAATCAGTATGTTTAATAATCTCTTTCAAATACGGAATATCAGGTATGTCAGATGGTACAATATTTAGACCGAAATCATAGACTTCTTCCAAAGTGAATAGGCTATTAAAAAAATCTATATTTTCTTTCAAAAGTTTTCTAACTGGTTTAATTAGTAATGAATTATGAAGAATGTCTTGTAATATTAAAGGCACTTCACTTTTGAAATCTACAACTAAATTGTTTTCTGTACCTATTTTATCAGAGTTTGTAACTTGACCATGTATATTACAAATTTTATTTTTTTCAATGTTATATTTTATTTCTAAAACAGTAGTGCAATTAAAGACCAAATAAAAAGCAGCATTTGAATACGAATCAATGAGTTTGCTTCTAATTTTGATTTTTTCAGGATTCTGTATTTTTGAGTTTATCCAATCAAAGAAGGCAGCATTTTGACATAATTTATATACACAAACTAAATCATTTAATTTTGTTAAACAGATGTTCTTATCCTTTAGAATTTGTTTGAAAGGTATCTTAGAAAGTTTTTTTCAAATTCATTCCATGTAATATTATCGACATTTTTATCATGATTTGCATATTCGGTTAGAGTGAAAAAGAATTCATAAGCTTCTAGATTACCTTCATGATAGTTAGACCCATAATATCCGCCATCTTTAAATGATTTTTTGCTATCTTCATCGACTTCAGGGATAGTTAAATTTTTAAAACCTTCAAGTTCAATTCTATTAATAGCATTATTAAAGTCAAATTTACTACCAAATTCTTTACAAGTGTCTATTATGAACTTTCTAAAATCATTGTATCCTGTGTTTAATTGATAGGCCATATCAAACCCATTTCCAATAATAAAAAGTGTATTCAAGTTTTCTACCTCCTGAAATATATTATACCAACTTATTGAGATAAATAGTAGTAGACCTATATTACATATTTTAAGATGTGGAACTTATTAATTTTATTATTAGGGAAAGCGACTAGATAGCATCGTATCAAGATATTTTTACATAGATGATATTGCATTTTGAATTATAACAAAGGAGTACTAACATGCCGAAATATACCGACGAAGATATTAGAAAATTAAATAAAATCACATTAAAAATTGCTGGTGATTATTTAGGTATAAGTTCACAGGCAGTTGCTATAGGTCTTAGAAATAATCTTCTTCCAATTGGTTTTGCTATTCATAACGAAGAAAGAGACAGACGTTTCACTGAGAGTTGGTCATATCATATTATTGCTGAAAGAATGATTTCATACAATCACGGTAAGCTATCAGAGATTCGTGTTGAGAATATTGAAACTAGTTTAGATAAAATTATAGAGGAATTTAACGGTTTAAAACAAGATTTACTTTTTATATTAAGCGAAAATGCAGAAGTGAAGAATTAGAAGTCTTTGAATTTGCGTTTTCGCTTGGTAAATATAAAAACGGTGATGTAAAATATAAGGGTAAAGGTGTTTCAAATGAAGATGATAAAGACCTTTTCTATAGAAGAACTCTATGAAGAAATCTGGGAGATAAGTGCAAAACAAATTGCATTGAAATATGATTTAAGCTATTCAGACTTACTCAAGAAATGCAAAGAATTTGAAATTCCAATTCCAAATGGTAGTTATTGGTATCGTAAGAATACTGGACAAGATTTAAGTGAACTTATTATTCCATTACCACAAAATGACGTAAATGAAGTTCATATTGATAGAAAAAGTCTAAAGAACAATAGAATAAAACCTAGTAAACATAAAGAAGAAAGTTCGGAAGATAAAAATAAAGATATTTTTAAGCTTGATACAACTAGTATAAGAAGTTCATTATCATTTTTAGAGGACGATAAAATAGAACTTATTATCGAAGTCGTTTCAAACCTAAACCAATCTCCAAATAAGAGATTACATAAATCTGTAGCTAATCTAAGAGATAAAATCGCAGAGTGGAATAAGAGGGAAAAAGCTGCTTCCTATCCTTACTTTGATTCTAGACACAGATATAATGATTTAAAAGAACCTAAATTTGTAAAAAATATTTCACTAAATTCTCTTCCACGTTTATATCGCTTTTTAGATACTCTAGTTACTGTAATTGAAAGAATCGGTGATAATGTAACTTCCAATTTGGATATTCAAATTGATAAGGATATCGTTCGTTTTGAAGTTATAGAATCAACAGACAAAGTAAGTCATGAATTAACAAAAGAAGAAGCTAAAGAACTAGCAGAGTACAATGATAGCGTTAAGTTTAATAGATATGCTTTTAAACCAAGAATAAAGAAGTATGACTATATTCCAAATGGAAAATTTTGATTTAAGATAATAGATGGTAAATACATTAAAGATACTAAAGAATTCACACTTGAACAATCAATCCCAGAAATAATTGTTTTAATTTACCAAGAGTATTATAAAGTTAAGAACTTACGACTTGAACGTGAAGAGAGAGAAAGACTATACGAAGAAGAACAAGATAGAAAAAGAAAATTACAAAATAGAATCGAAGAAGAGGACAATGTCTCTTCTTAATACACTAGAAGATTTTCAAACAGCAAATGATTTAAGACTGATGGCTGATAAACTGGAGATAGCGGGGAAGCTTAGCAAAGAAGAAATTGATTGGATTAGATCCAAAGCTGACTGGATAGACCCAATAGTTTCTTCAACAGACGAATTACTAGGGATTAGAAATCATGAAAATTCTAGAGAACAAAAAGAACAATATCTGAGTGAGAAAAGGTACTACTGGTAACTTTATTTTTCAAATGTTTATTATAGAAAGCTGTAAATAATGGAGTTATAATTATGACAACTAGTCCAGAAAATAATAAGTTTATAGAAAAGACAACAAGGGCTTTAGATGTAAAAAAGAAAGATCCAAGACTTGGAGTTAGAGGCTTTGAATTTGATAATTCAACATCTGAAAAAGATTGTGTTTTGGTTATTGGTTTAAATCTTGCAGGAAATGAAGAAGCTGCAAAAAATGAGAAAACTAACAAGACATATATGTATAGTTTGAAAAATAGCATTAAAAGTGATTATGTTTATAATAAATACTATAAACCTATTTATGAACTAATGAATGATATCTTTGATAATGATGCTAAATGGCATTGGTGTAATAAATCATGGGATATTTTAAGTAAAGAAATTGAACATTCTGAGGGCAAAGATTTTTTAGATGTGATACATGAAGAGTATTTAAATCACCAAAATAGTAAAGTATCAATCTATATTGGAGATATGTTCTACTATCATGAAACAAGCTCTAAAAAACTTCCACTTAAAAAATCAATATCTTACCCTCAATACTGCAAAGAAATGTTGGAACTTCACATTGAGTCTCTTATAGAAGCTGGTAAAAGTATAAAATTTGTATACATAAATAATTCACAAGTTTCTCAATGGTTGTGTGATAGTAATATAAATACATTTACAGTTTTCGGGGATAGGAAAATTCCTGTTTTCTTTGGAAGGATGCTTTCTGGTGGTATTGATTCGTTTTCAAGATTAAGATTAGTAAATGAAATCCAAGATTATTTAAATAATCTTGAATCAAAAAAAATAGAAAAATAATTAAAATTCAGTGACAGGGTCAAGTTACATGAAAGAATATATTTTAAATTTAGAAAAAGAATTCTCTTTAATAGAAAATAGATTTAAAGAAGAAGAGAAAAGAGCTCTTGCTGACTATCTATCAAATGATATTGCGTATACCAAAGAATTAGCATTTTTAGCCTTTAAATCCAATGTATATCAAGTTAGAATGTACAGTGTATTTCTCTTTGGATATTTGTCATCGTATGAAGAAATTTTGATCTTCATGAGGGATGAGGTTTCAAAGGATGACAATTGGAGAGTTCAAGAAGTATTAGCAAAAGCATTTGATGAATTTTGTAAGCAAACAGGTTATGAAAAATCACTTCCGGTTATTGACGAATGGTTACAAAACACTAATCCAAACGTTAGAAGAGCTGTTACAGAAGGTTTGAGAATATGGACGAGTAGACCATATTTCAATGACAATCCAGATGAAGCTATTAAACGAATCGCAACATTAAAAGAAGATTCTAGTGAATATGTTAGAAAATCAGTTGGTAATGCTTTGAGGGATATTAGCAAAAAATTTCCAGAGTTGATCAAAAAAGAACTTGATGGTTGGGATATTAGTAGTAAAGAGATTCAAAAAGTTTACAAGTTAGCAAGTAAATTTATAAAATGATAATTCTAAACTATAAAGTTAAAAAATGGTAACTATAAAATATTTTCATTCTAAAGTTTAATTTTAAACAACAACTCTATCACTTTCGTTCTATAATATAGAAGTTTGCTAGCACCACGCGTGGAGTGTGTAGGATTGCTTGAAAAAGCGTAAAAACCTTGTAACGAAAGGGATAATAGACTTCCTGCGAAACAAAAATACAATACAATAAAACTATGAATGATGAAGCAAGTAAACAATTAAGCGATAGCCGTTTCAAGAGCCTTGTAGGTGTTCAGCGCACGACTTTTGAAGAGATGTTAGCTGTGTTAAAAACAGCTTATCAACGTAAACGCGCAAAAGGTGGACGAAAAACCAAATTAAGCCTAGACGATCTCCTCATGGTAACTATTCAATACATGCGAGAATAGCGCACTTATGAACAAATTGCGGCTGATTTTGGCATTTTCGAAAGCAACTTAATTAGTCGGAGTCAATGGGTTGAAGAAACTCTTATTCAAAATGGTTTTACGATTTCAAATTCTGCCTTAATTCTGTAAAAACAGTAAAATTCGAAGGATTGTAAGGTAAGAGTTTTTTTCTTTCTGAAAAAATGGTATAATAGCAATCAAAACTAGAAAATAAAACGGAATTTGGAACAGATTTATCTGTATCCTAGTAGAGTGGTGATACTATGAAGATTAGTAAGAGGCACTTATTAAATTATTCCATCTTGATTCCTTACTTGCTTTTATCTATTTTGGGCTTGATTGTGGTCTATTCGACCACCAGCGCTATTTTAATCGAAGAAGGCAAGAGCGCCTTGCAATTGGTTCGAAACCAAGGAATCTTTTGGATTGTTAGTTTGATACTGATTGCCTTAATTTATAAATTGAGACTAGATTTTTTGAGAAATGAGCGACTAATTATTTTAGTTATATTGATAGAAATGCTTTTATTGTTCTTGGCTCGTTTTATTGGTATTTCCGTAAACGGGGCATACGGTTGGATTTCGGTTGCAGGAGTAACTATTCAGCCAGCTGAGTACTTAAAAATCATTATTATTTGGTATTTGGCTCACCGATTCTCCAAACAGCAAGAAGAAATAGCTATTTATGATTTTCAAGTTTTGACTCAAAATCAATGGCTTCCTCGTGCTTTTAATGATTGGCGATTCGTTCTCCTGGTTCTGATTGGAAGTTTGGGAATTTTCCCTGATTTAGGAAATGCGACTATTTTAGTCTTGGTTTCCTTGATTATGTATACAGTTAGTGGAATCGCTTATCGCTGGTTTTCAACCATTCTGGCGCTCGTATCTGCCGCTTCTGTCTTTGTCTTGACCACTATCAGCCTAATCGGTGTTGAGACCTTTTCAAAAATTCCAGTATTTGGCTATGTAGCCAAGCGCTTTAGTGCCTTTTTTAATCCTTTTGCCGATCGTGCTGATGCAGGTCACCAGTTATCTAATTCTTATTTTGCCATGGTCAATGGCGGTTGGTTTGGTCTAGGTCTTGGAAACTCGATTGAAAAACGAGGTTATTTACCAGAAGCTCATACAGACTTTGTCTTTTCTATCGTGATTGAAGAATTTGGCTTTGTGGGTGCCAGTCTTATTTTAGCTCTCTTGTTTTTCATGATTTTGCGGATTATCTTGATCGGTATCCGAGCGGAGAATCCTTTCAATGCCATGGTTGCACTCGGTGTCGGAGGGATGATGTTGGTTCAGGTATTTGTCAATATCGGAGGGATTTCGGGCTTGATTCCATCTACAGGAGTAACCTTTCCCTTCTTATCCCAAGGTGGGAATAGTCTTCTAGTCTTATCAGTGGCAGTGGCCTTTGTCTTAAATATTGATGCCAGTGAAAAACGCGCTAAGTTGTACCGAGAATTGGAAAATCAACCAATGAACCTTCTGTGAAGTAGAATAAAGAAAGGATAGTCTATGTCTCTTCAAAAATTAGAAAATTATAGTAATAAAAGTGTTGTGCAAGAAGAAGTATTGATTCTAACAGAATTGCTGGAAGATATCACTAAAAACATGCTTGCCCCAGAGACCTTTGAAAAAATCATGCAGTTGAAAGAATTATCAACGCAGGAAGATTATCAAGGTCTAAACCGTCTAGTGACTAGCTTATCAAATGATGAAATGGTTTATATTTCACGCTATTTCTCTATCTTGCCTCTTTTGATTAATATTTCAGAGGATGTGGATTTAGCTTATGAAATCAATCATCAAAATAATATTGATCAGGACTATTTAGGTAAATTATCAACAACGATCAAAATGGTTGCTGAAAAAGAAAATGCCGTTGAAATTCTTGAACACTTGAATGTTGTCCCTGTTTTGACAGCCCATCCAACACAAGTGCAACGCAAAAGTATGTTGGATTTAACAAATCATATTCATAGTCTTTTGCGTAAATACCGTGATGTTAAGTTGGGGTTGATCAATAAAGAAAAATGGCACAATGATTTGCGCCGTTATATCGAAATTATTATGCAGACAGACATGATTCGTGAGAAAAAATTAAAAGTGACTAACGAAATCACGAATGCTATGGAATATTATAACAGCTCCTTTTTGAAAGCTGTACCTCACTTGACGACGGAGTATAAGCGCTTAGCGCAAGCGCATGGTCTGGATTTAAAACAGGCTAAACCAATCACCATGGGTATGTGGATAGGTGGTGACCGTGATGGGAATCCCTTTGTTACAGCAGAGACCTTGAAGCAGTCTGCACTCACTCAGTGTGAAGTCATCATGAACTACTACGATGAAAAGATTTACCAACTTTATCGTGAATTTTCTCTTTCAACTAGCATTGTCAATGTAAGTAAGCAAGTCAGAGAAATGGCTCGTCAATCCAAGGATAACTCGATTTACCGTGAAAAAGAGCTTTACCGTCGTGCCTTGTTTGATATTCAATCAAAAATTCAGGCAACTAAAACCTATCTGATTGAGGATAAGGAAGTTGGGACTCGTTATGAAACCGCCAATGATTTCTACAAGGATTTGATTGCCATTCGAGATTCTCTACTGGAAAATAAGGGCGGATCCTTGATTTCAGGTGATTTTGTGGAATTATTGCAGGCAGTAGAGATATTTGGTTTTTACCTAGCATCAATTGATATGCGACAAGACTCTAGCGTCTATGAAGCCTGTGTGGCAGAACTTTTGAAATCAGCAGGAATTCATTCGCGTTATAGCGAACTAAGTGAAGAAGAAAAATGCCAGCTTCTATTGAAAGAATTGGAAGAAGATCCACGTATTCTTTCTGCCACTCACGCAGAAAAATCAGAATTATTAGCAAAAGAACTAGCTATTTTTAAGACGGCTCGTGTTTTGAAAGATAAGTTGGGAGATGATGTCATCCGTCAGACCATCATTTCACATGCAACCAGCCTTTCTGATATGCTAGAATTAGCTGTCCTATTAAAAGAAGTAGGACTGGTGGATACGGAAAGGGCGCGTGTTCAGATTGTTCCTCTTTTTGAAACAATTGAAGACTTGGATCACTCAGAGGAAACAATGAGACAATATCTTTCTCTTCCTCTTGCCAAAAAATGGATTGCCTCACGAAATAACTACCAAGAAATCATGCTTGGCTACTCTGACAGTAATAAAGATGGTGGTTACTTGTCATCATGTTGGACCCTTTACAAGGCTCAACAACAATTGACTGCTATTGGAGATGAATTTGGCGTTAAGGTTACCTTCTTCCATGGTCGTGGTGGGACTGTCGGTCGTGGTGGTGGGCCAACCTATGAGGCTATCACCTCTCAACCGCTCAAGTCTATCAAGGATCGTATCCGCTTGACGGAGCAGGGTGAAGTAATTGGCAATAAATATGGTAACAAAGACGCCGCTTACTATAACCTTGAAATGCTAGTATCGGCAGCTATTAACCGTATGATTACTCAGAAAAAGAGCGATACCAATACCTCAAATCGTTATGAAGCCATTATGGATCAAGTAGTGGATCGTAGTTACGATATCTACCGTGATTTGGTCTTTGGTAATGAGCATTTCTATGATTATTTCTTCGAGTCAAGTCCAATCAAGGCTATTTCAAGCTTTAATATTGGTTCTCGTCCAGCTGCTCGTAAGACGATTACTGAAATCGGTGGTTTGCGTGCCATCCCTTGGGTATTCTCATGGTCACAGAGTCGTGTTATGTTCCCTGGATGGTACGGGGTTGGTTCAAGCTTCAAGGAATTTATCGATAAAAATCCAGAAAATATCGCTATCCTACGAGATATGTACCAAAATTGGCCTTTCTTCCAATCGCTTCTTTCAAATGTTGATATGGTTTTATCAAAATCAAATATGAATATTGCTTTTGAATATGCTAAACTTTGTGAAGACGAGCAAGTTAAGGCCATCTATGAGACTATTTTAAATGAATGGCAAGTTACTAAGAACGTTATCTTGGCTATTGAAGGACATGACGAACTCTTAGCTGACAATCCATATCTAAAAGCTAGTCTGGATTACCGTATGCCTTACTTTAATATTCTCAACTATATTCAGTTGGAGTTGATCAAACGCCAACGTCGTGGAGAATTGTCCAGTGATCAAGAACGATTGATTCATATCACCATCAACGGAATTGCAACAGGATTGCGTAATTCAGGTTGATAATTTTCAAGAGTGAATATCAAAAAAATTCTCAAAGAGTCTTGACAAGTAGTTGAAAAATGATATAATTTAACCATTCAGAAAAGTAATCGTACAAACTTTTTAGAGAGTCTGTGGTAGCTGAAAACAGATAAGTGGTGATGATGAAAATTGGGCTGAATGTTATTTAGAATTTGAAATCATAAAAATTCGGTGAGCACACCTTACAGTGCATCTCGTGATTGCGAGACAGAGCGATAGGGAAATTTCCTATAATTGAGGTGGTACCGCGCATCGACGTCCTCACACAAGTTTTTTGTGTGAGGATTTTTTGATGGAGGTTAGTATGGAAAGAAAACGATGGCGTCGCTTGTTTATACTCAATGAAAATCAAAAAGCAAACTAGGAAGCTAGCCGCAGGTTGCTCAAAGCACTGCTTTGAGGTTGTGGATAGAACTGACGAGGTTTGAAGAGATTTTAGAAGAGTATAAAATGAAAAAGGGTGGCGGGGATATATTATCCCTTGTCGCCACCACTTGTAAGTCCTGAAA
>NZ_VMMZ01000048.1:0-2063 GCF_013277475.1 Streptococcus sp. k-628 | reverse complement strand
TTTTCGAAGAGTATCAATTGTGAAAGAATTACTTATCTATGATATAATAAAAAGAAAAGGCTTGCATAAGAAAGTAGGGAGAATGAAGATGCAAAGAAGACAAGATAGAAATCAGGGTGGTTTAGCTTTTCGTTTTATGAAGGGCTTGGTAAACTTTTTTAGGAGTTATCGCAGGTGGAGCAATAAAGGATTTGTGGCGGTACTCTTGCTAGCAGTTGCTTTATCAATGGGCTTGGTCTTGTTGTTTGAAAGTTTCCAAGGCATGCCTCTGACCAGTCAAAAACGAGATACTATTTCTCAAGAGGGGACTAAGCAAAAGTCTCAGGAGCAGGAAGAGGAAAAAACTGCCAGAATTATGGCCAACGGAGATTTGCTCTACCACGATGGACTTTTCTTTTCAGCTAAAAAAGAAGACGGTACCTATGACTTTCATGAGAATTTTGAGTATGTGACACCTTGGCTTAAGCAAGCAGATTTAGCTATTGGTGACTTTGAAGGAACCATCAATAAGGATCATTATTTAGCGGGTTATCCTCTCTTTAATGCTCCTGCTGAAGTTATGGATGCCATTAAGGATGCAGGTTATCATGTGCTGGATTTAGCTCATAATCATATTTTGGATTCGCAAATTGAGGGAGTTATTTCAACGGCCGATATTATTGAAAAAGCTGGAATCACTCCAATCGGAGTTTATACGCATGAGCCACGTGATCAGGCTCCGCTGGTCATTAAGGAAGTGAATGGTATCAAGGTTGCACTGTTAGCCTATTCCTATGGTTTCAATGGCATTGAGCAGTATATTTCTCAGGAAGACTATAATCGTTATCTTTCAGATTTAAACGAAGATAAGATGAAGGCTGAAATTGAACGGGCGGAAAAGGAAGCAGATATCACCATTATCATGCCTCAGATGGGTGTTGAGTATCGCTTGGAACCAACTGAAGAACAAAAAGCTCTTTATCACAAGATGATTGATTGGGGAGCAGATGTTATCTTTGGAGGGCACCCACATGTAGTTGAGCCATCTGAAACGGTTGAAAAAGATGGAGACAAGAAACTCATTATCTATTCAATGGGGAACTTCATTTCCAATCAACGGATTGAATCTATGGGAGATGAAGAAAATGCTAAGTGGACTGAACGTGGCGTTCTCATGGACGTGACCATTAAGAAGAAGGATGGAAAAACAACTATCGGAACAGCTAAAGCTCATCCTACTTGGGTCAATCGAACACCAAAGGGAACCTTTTCACCAGAAGGCTATCCTTTATATCATTATCAAACCTATATCTTGGAAGATTTTATAGAGGGTGGCAGTCATCGTGACCAATTAGATGAAGCGACTAAGGAACGAATTGATACAGCCTATAAAGAAATGAACGAACATGTGGGATTGAAGTGGGAATAGCTTGAATTCAGAGGAAAGAAAATGACGATTAAGGTAATTGCGACAGATATGGATGGGACCTTGCTGGATGCTAGAGGCCAGCTGGATCTCCCACGCTTGGAAAAGATTTTAGATCAGTTGGATCAAAGGGGCATTCGTTTTGTCATCGCGACGGGCAATGAAATTCACCGCATGAGGCAACTACTGGAGCACTTGGTGAATCGAGTGGTTCTGGTTGTTGCCAACGGTGCTCGTATTTTTGAAAACAATGAACCGATTCAGGCTCAGACTTGGGATGATGCCATTGTCGATAAGGCTTTGGCTCATTTCAAGGATCGAGCGTGTCAGGACCAGTTTGTTGTGACGGCTATGAAGGGTGGTTTCGTCAAGGAAGGTACTATTTTTACAGACCTTGAAAGTTTTATGACTCCAGAAATGATTGAAAAATTCTACCAACGGATGCAGTTTGTGGATGAATTAACCTCTGACCTCTTTGGTGGTGTGCTCAAGATGAGTATGGTTGTTGGTGAGGAACGTTTGAGTTCGGTCTTGGAAGAAATCAATGACCTCTTTGATGGCCGTGTCCGAGCTGTATCGAGTGGCTATGGTTGCATTGATATCCTCCAAGCTGGAATTCATAAAGCATGGGGCTTGGAAGAATTACTCAAGCGTTGGG
>NZ_VMMZ01000047.1:0-1141 GCF_013277475.1 Streptococcus sp. k-628 | reverse complement strand
TGGGACTTGAAAGCCCAACAAATTATGGCTTTTGGCGATAGTGAAAATGATGTTGAAATGCTTGAAATGGCTGGAATTGCCTATGCGATGGAAAATGCTGATGAGAAAGCCAAAGCTGTGGCGACTGCTCTAGCGCCAGCCAATAGCCAAGGAGGAGTTTACCAAGTCTTGGAAAACTGGTTAGAAAAAGGATAATGAAGTGGCAGTACAGTTATTAGAAAATTGGCTCCTAAAGGAACAAGAAAAAATCCAAACCAAATATCGTCACCTAAATCAGGTTTCTGTTGTAGAGCCAGACATTCTTTTTATTGGGGATTCCATTGTCGAGTATTATCCTCTACAGGAGCTATTTGGGACTGCAAAGACAATTGTCAATCGAGGCATTCGTGGCTATCAGACAGGGCTGTTACTTGAGAACCTCGATGCGCATCTGTACGGTGGAGCAGTAGATAAAATTGTCCTTCTGATTGGGACAAACGATATTGGAAAAGATGTGCCTGCGAATGAGACTCTCAATAATCTCGAAGCTACCATACAGTCTATTGCTTGCGATTATCCATTAACTGAGATTAAATTGCTTTCTATTTTGCCAGTCAATGAGGGAGAGGAGTACAAGCAGACAGTCTATATCCGCACGAATGAAAAAATTCAGAAATGGAATCAAGCCTATCAAGAGCTTGCCTCTGCCTATATGCAGGTGGAATTTGTGCCAGTTTTTGATAGTTTGACAGACCAAGCAGGCCAACTCAAAAAAGAATATACAACTGATGGACTGCACCTCAGTATTGCTGGTTATCAGGTTTTGACCAAAGCTTTGAAAGATTATCTTTACTAAATAGCTAAATAATGGTAAATTTGAGCATAATATCTTGTAAAAAATTCTAAAATCCTTTAAAATAAAAAGTGATGGAGGAATTTATGAATGTAAATCAGATTGTACGGATTATTCCTACTTTAAAAGTTAATAATAGAAAATTAAATGAAACATTTTATATTGAAACCCTTGGAATGAAGGCCTTGTTAGAGGAGTCAGCCTTTCTATCACTAGGTGATCAAACAGGTCTTGAAAAGTTGGTTTTAGAAGAAGCTCCAAGTATGCGCACTCGTAAGGTAGAGGGAAGAAAAAAACTGGCTAGATTGA
>NZ_VMMZ01000046.1:0-19210 GCF_013277475.1 Streptococcus sp. k-628 | reverse complement strand
ACTCAGTTAGAAGTGACAGACCCAGATGGAATCGTGACGCGTATCCGCTTAGCTAGATAGGATGTGATAAAGACCAGCATCTCATACTCAATGAAAATCAAAGAGCAAACTAGGAAACTAGCCGCAGGCTGCTCAAAACACTGTCTTGAGGTTGTAGATAAGACTGACGAAGTCAGCTCAAAACACTGTTTTGAGGTTGCAGATAGAGCTGACGTGGTTTGAAGAAATTTTCGAAGAGTATTAGAGTCTTCTACAGAAGTTACCCTATGGAAAATCTATCCGTATAGAGGAGCCTTCTTTTGATAAAATCGTAAAAATCTAGTATAATAGATAGAACTGAAAGTATGAGGTTACTAGCAATGAAAATGAAACAAATCAGTGATACAACTTTAAAAATCACGATGTCTTTAGAGGATTTGATGGATCGTGGCATGGAGATTGCTGACTTTCTTGTTCCTCAAGAAAAAACAGAAGAGTTCTTTTATGCTATCTTGGATGAGTTAGAGATGCCTGATAGCTTTCTGGATACAGGTATGTTGAGCTTCCGTGTGACTCCAAAACCTGATAAGGTTGATGTTTTTGTAACCAAATCAAAGATTGACCAAAATCTAGATTTTGAAGACTTATCGGATTTGCCAGATATGGAAGAATTGGCTCAAATGTCGCCTGATGAATTTATCAAAACCTTGGAAAAAAGCATCGCGGACAAAACCAAAGATGACATTGAAGCCATTCAATCTCTTGAGCAAGTAGAAGCCAAGGAAGAAGAGCAGGAACAGGCTGAACAAGAAGTTGAAAGCAAGAAAGAGCCCTACATCTACTACATCCTTTCTTTTGCTAAGTTGGCTGATTTGGTGGCTTTTGCCAAGACAGTGACTTTTGAGATGGAAACTTCTGAACTCTACAAGATGAATGAGCACTATTATTTGACCATTTTAGTGGATATTGAAAATCATCCAAGTCCATATCCAGCTTGGCTTTTGGCGCGTATGCGCGAGTTTGCGGACGATAGTGATATCAGTCGCTCAGTTTTGCAAGAGTATGGCCAAGTCTTGATGAATTACGATGCAGTACTGAATTTGCAAAAGATTGGATAATCCTTTCTGGAAAGCTATTTCTAGATTTTAGGAAGAGCGAATCGTCTGATTCGTTTTTTCTTTTTATACTGAAATAGTGATTTACTATAATAGGAATTTTCACAAAATTCTGTTATAATGGCTATATTAGAAAATTTCGAGGAGACAAACATGACAGTTAAAATTGCTTTACTAGGATTTGGTACCGTTGCAAGTGGTGTGCCTTTCCTCCTAAAGGAAAATGGAGAAAAAATCAATCAATCAGCACATTCAGAGATTGAAGTTGCCAAGGTATTGGTCAAGGATGAAGATGAAAAGAATCGCTTGCTTGCAGCAGGGAATGACTTTAACTTTGTAACCAATGTGGATGATATTTTATCAGACCAAGACATTACGATAGTAGTGGAATTGATGGGACGTATCGAACCTGCTAAAACCTTTATCACTCGTGCCTTGGAAGCTGGAAAACACGTTGTTACTGCTAACAAGGACCTTTTAGCTGTCCATGGCGCAGAATTGCTAGAAATCGCTCAAGCTAACAAGGTAGCACTTTACTATGAAGCAGCAGTAGCTGGTGGGATTCCAATTCTTCGCACTCTAGCAAATTCCTTGGCTTCTGATAAAATCACGCGCGTGCTTGGAGTAGTCAACGGAACTTCCAACTTCATGATGACCAAGATGGTGGAAGAAGGCTGGTCTTATGATGATGCTCTTGCGGAAGCGCAACGTCTAGGATTTGCAGAAAGCGACCCTACAAATGACGTAGATGGGATTGATGCAGCCTACAAGATGGTTATCTTGAGCCAATTTGCCTTTGGCATGAAGGTTGCTTTTGACGATGTAGCCCACAAGGGAATCCGCAACATCACACCAGAAGACGTAGCTGTAGCCCAAGAACTTGGCTATGTAGTGAAATTGGTTGGTTCTATCGAGGAAACTCCTTCAGGAATTGCTGCAGAAGTGACTCCAACCTTCCTACCTAAAGCGCACCCACTTGCTAGTGTGAATGGCGTAATGAACGCTGTCTTTGTAGAATCTATCGGTATCGGTGAGTCTATGTACTACGGACCAGGTGCTGGTCAAAAACCAACTGCTACGAGTGTTGTGGCCGATATTGTCCGTATCGTTCGTCGCTTGAATGATGGTACAATTGGAAAAGACTTCAACGAATACAGCCGTGACTTGGTCTTGGCAAATCCAGAAGATGTCAAAGCAAATTACTACTTCTCAATCTTGGCGCCAGACTCAAAAGGTCAGGTCTTGAAGTTGGCTGAAATCTTTAATGCCCAAGATATTTCCTTCAAGCAAATTCTCCAAGATGGAAAAGATGGTGACAAGGCGCGTGTTGTGATCATCACACACAAGATTAATAAAGCCCAGCTTGAAAATGTCTCAGCTGAATTGAAGAAGATTTCAGAATTCGACCTCTTGAATACCTTCAAGGTGCTAGGAGAATAAGATGAAGATTATTGTACCTGCAACCAGTGCTAATATCGGGCCAGGATTTGACTCGGTCGGTGTAGCTGTAACCAAGTATCTTCAAATCGAGGTCTGTGAAGAACGAGATGAGTGGTTGATTGAACACCAGATTGGCAAATGGATTCCACATGACGGGCGTAATCTCTTGCTCAAAATTGCCTTGCAAATTGTACCAGACTTACAACCAAGACGCTTGAAAATGACTAGTGATGTTCCCTTGGCGCGTGGTTTGGGTTCTTCTAGCTCGGTTATCGTTGCTGGGATTGAACTAGCCAACCAATTGGGGCAACTCAACTTGTCTAATCATGAAAAATTGCAGTTGGCGACTAAGATTGAAGGACACCCTGATAATGTGGCTCCAGCTATTTATGGTAATCTCGTTATTGCAAGCTCTGTTGATGGACAAGTTTCAGCTATTGTAGCAGACTTCCCAGAGTGTGATTTCCTAGCCTACATTCCAAACTATGAATTGCGCACTCGCGACAGTCGTGGTGTCTTGCCTAAGAAATTGTCTTACAAGGAAGCTGTTTCAGCTAGTTCTATCGCCAATGTGGCTGTTGCTGCTTTGTTGGCAGGAGATATGGTGACTGCTGGGCAAGCAATCGAGGGAGACCTCTTCCATGAGCGCTATCGTCAGGACTTGGTGAGAGAATTTGCGACGATTAAGCAAGTAGCCAAAGAAAATGGTGCCTATGCAACCTATCTTTCTGGTGCCGGGCCGACAGTTATGGTCTTGGCTTCTCATGATAAGATGCCAACGATTAAGGCCGAATTGGAAAAGCAACCCTTCAAAGGCAAACTGCATGACTTGAAGGTTGATACCCAAGGTGTCCGTGTCGAAGTAAAATAAAGAATAGAAGATAGGATGGGGAAACTCTCGACCAGAGGGCTTCCTATCCTTTTTTTGAAAATAAGTTTATACTCAATGAAAANNCTGCTTTGAGGTTGTTGATAGAACTGAGAAGTCAGTAACCATACCTACGGTAAGGCGACGCTGACGTGGTTTGAAGAGATTTTCGAAGAGTATTAGTTAAAAACTTGATAAAGGAGAAATAAAGATGGCAGAAATTTATCTAGCAGGTGGTTGTTTTTGGGGCTTAGAGGAGTATTTTTCACGTATTTCTGGAGTGCTAGCAACCAGTGTTGGCTACGCTAATGGGCAAGTCGAAACGACCAATTATCAGCTGCTTAAGGAAACAGACCATGCAGAAACGGTCCAAGTGATTTACGATGAGAAAGCAGTGTCACTCAGAGAAATTTTGCTTTATTATTTCCGAGTCATCGACCCTCTATCCATCAATCAACAAGGGAATGACCGTGGTCGTCAATATCGTACTGGGATTTATTACCAAGATGAAGCAGACTTGCCAGCTATCTACACAGTGGTACAGGAGCAGGAGCGTATGCTGGGTCGAAAGATTGCAGTAGAGGTGGAGAAACTTCGCCACTATATTTTAGCTGAAAATTACCACCAAGACTATCTTAAGAAGAATCCTTCAGGTTACTGTCATATCGATGTGACTGATGCTGAGAAGCCATTGATTGATGCCTCTAACTATGAAAAGCCTAGTCAAGAGGTGTTAAAGAAAAGCTTAACTGAAGAATCCTATCGTGTTACCCAAGAAGCTGCTACAGAGGCTCCATTTACCAATGCCTATGACCAAACCTTTGAAGAGGGAATTTATGTAGACATTACGACGGGTGAGCCACTCTTTTTTGCCAAGGATAAGTTTGCCTCAGGTTGTGGTTGGCCAAGTTTTAGCCATCCGATTTCAAAAGAGTTGATTCACTATTACAAGGACCTGAGTCATGGAATGGAGCGAATCGAGGTTCGTTCTCGGTCAGGCAATGCTCATTTGGGTCATGTTTTCACAGATGGACCGCGTGAGTTTGGTGGCCTCCGTTACTGTATCAATTCTGCTTCCTTGCGCTTTGTGGCTAAGGATGAGATGGAAGAAGCAGGATATGGCTATCTACTGCCTTACTTAAACAAATAAAACAGAGAGAGTGGGCACTTCCCGCTTTCTTTATTTCCAGAATACGAATAGAAGGGATTTATGAAACACCTATTATCTTACTTTAAACCCTACATCAAGGAATCAATTTTAGCACCCTTGTTCAAGCTACTAGAAGCTGTGTTTGAGCTCTTAGTTCCTATGGTGATTGCTGGGATTGTTGACCAATCCTTGCCCCAAAGAAATCAAGGTCATCTATGGATGCAGATTGGCCAGCTCCTTATCTTTGCAGTGATTGGCGTTGTAGTGGCCTTGGTAGCTCAATTTTACTCAGCCAAGGCAGCGGTTGGATTTGCCAAAGAATTGACAGGTGACCTCTATCGCCATATTCTTTCCTTGCCCAAGGATAGCAGAGACCGTCTGACCACTTCTAGTTTGGTGACTCGCTTGACTTCGGACACCTATCAGATTCAGACTGGTATTAATCAATTCCTGCGCCTCTTTTTGCGAGCACCTATTATCGTTTTTGGAGCCATTTTTATGGCTTATCGCATCTCGGCTGAGCTGACTTTCTGGTTCTTGGTCATGGTTATCATTTTGACCGTCGTCATTGTAGGTCTTTCTAGGTTGGTCAATCCTCTCTACAGTAGTCTCAGAAAGAAAACGGACCAACTGGTTCAGGAAACGCGCCAGCAATTGCAAGGGATGCGGGTTATTCGTGCTTTTGGTCAAGAAAAACGAGAGTTACAGATTTTTCAAACCCTTAACCAAGTTTATGCTAGATTACAAGAAAAGACAGGTTTCTGGTCTAGTTTATTAACACCTCTGACCTATCTGATTGTCAATGGAACTCTCCTCGTTATTATCTGGCAAGGCTATATTTCGATTCAAGGAGGCTTGCTCAGTCAAGGTGCTCTCATTGCCCTTATTAACTATCTCCTACAGATTTTGGTGGAATTGGTCAAGCTAGCCATGCTGATAAATTCCCTTAACCAGTCCTATATCTCAGCTAAGCGAATTGAGGAAGTCTTTGCCGAAGCTCCAGAAGACATCCATTCAGAATTAGAACAAAAGCAAGTTACCAGTAATCAGGTTTTACAAGTCCAAGAATTGACCTTTACCTATCCTGATGCGGCCCAGCCTTCTATGAGAGACATTTCCTTTGATATGCAGCAAGGGCAAATCCTTGGTATTATTGGGGGAACAGGTTCTGGTAAATCAAGCTTTGTGCAAGTCTTACTTGGTCTTTATCCAGCAGACAAGGGGAGCATTGACATTTATCGAGATGGATCTAGTCCTCGTAATCTTGAGCAGTGGCGGTCTTGGATTGCCTATGTGCCCCAAAAGGTCGAACTCTTTAAGGGAACCATTCGTTCCAACTTGACTTTGGGTTTAAATCAAGAAGTGACTGATCAAGAACTCTGGCAGGCCTTGGAGATTGCGCAAGCTAAGGATTTTGTCAGTGAAAAGGAAGGACTCTTGGATGCCACTGTTGAGGCAGGAGGGCGAAATTTCTCAGGTGGACAAAAACAAAGGCTGTCTATTGCACGTGCAGTCTTGCGCCAAGCTCCGTTCCTCATCCTAGATGATGCGACCTCGGCCCTGGACACTATTACCGAGTCCAAGCTCTTGAAATCTATTCGAGAAAATCTGCCAAATACGAGCTTAATTTTGATTTCTCAAAGAACGTCGACACTTCAGATGGCTGACCAGATTCTCCTCTTAGAAAAAGGTGTTCTATTAGCTACCGGCAAGCATGAGAACTTGATGAAGACTAGTCAAGTCTATCGTGAAATCAATGCATCCCAACATGGAAAGGAGGACTAGCATGAGACGACAAACTGCAAATCAAACACTCACACGTTTGGCCAAAGATTTAGCAAGTCATCCCTTCCTCCTTTTCCTAGCCTTCCTAGGAACTATTGCCCAGGTTGGCTTATCAATTTATCTTCCCATCTTGATTGGGCAGGTCATCGACCAAGTCCTAGTGACTGACTCTTCACCAGTTTTTTGGCAGATTTTTCTCCAAATGATCTTGGTAGTCATAGGAAATACCCTTGTGCAGTGGGCCAATCCTCTTCTTTATAATCGTTTAATTTTCTCTTATACCAGAGACTTGCGAGAGCGAATCATCCATAAACTCCATCGTTTACCGATTGCTTTTGTTGATCAGCAAGGAAGTGGAGAGATGGTCAGTCGTGTGACCACAGACATCGAACAGTTGGCAGCTGGCTTGACCATGATTTTTAACCAATTTTTCATTGGTGTTTTGATGATTTTGGTTAGTATTCTAGCAATGCTTCAAATTCATCTCCTCATGACTCTTTTGGTCTTGCTGTTGACGCCACTGTCTATGGTAATCTCACGCTTTATTGCCAAACGCTCCTATCATCTCTTCCAAAAGCAAACAGAGACAAGGGGGATTCAGACACAATTAATTGAAGAATCGTTGAGCCAGCAGACCATTATCCAGTCCTTTAATGCTCAAGAAGATTTTATCCAAAGACTGCGTGAGGCTAATGACAACTACGCAGGCTATTCGCAGTCGGCCATCTTTTATTCTTCAACGGTTAATCCTTCGACTCGATTTGTCAATGCACTCATTTATGCTCTTTTAGCTGGAGTGGGTGCTTATCGTATCATGATGGGATCCACCTTGACCATTGGGCGTTTAGTGACTTTTTTGAACTATGTTCAGCAGTATACCAAGCCCTTTAACGATATTTCTTCAGTTCTAGCCGAGTTGCAAAGTGCTTTAGCTTGTGCAGAGCGCGTCTATGCTGTCTTAGAAAGTCCTGAGGTAGCTGAAACAGGTAAGGAAGTCTTGACCAGTGACCAGGTTAAGGGAGCCATTTCCTTTAAACAGGTCTCTTTTGGCTACCATCCTGAAAAGATTTTGATTAAGGATTTATCTATTGATATTCCAGCTGGTAGCAAGGTGGCCATCGTTGGTCCGACAGGTGCTGGCAAATCAACCCTTATCAATCTCCTTATGCGTTTTTACCCTATTAATTCAGGAGATATCTTGTTAGATGGGCAATCTATTTATGATTATACCCGAGCATCATTGAGACAGCAGTTTGGCATGGTGCTTCAAGAAACCTGGCTCAAGCAAGGAACCATTCATGACAATATTGCCTTTGGCAATCCTGAAGCCAGTCGGGAGCAGGTGTTTGCTGCTGCCAAAGCAGCCAATGCAGACTTTTTCATCCAACAGCTACCTCAAGGCTATGATACCAAGTTGGAAAATGCGGGAGAATCTCTCTCTGTCGGTCAGGCCCAGCTCTTGACCATCGCCCGAGTCTTTCTGGCTATTCCAAAGATTCTTATCTTAGACGAGGCAACTTCATCCATCGATACGCGGACAGAAGTGCTGGTACAGGATGCCTTTGCAAAACTCATGGAGGGGCGTACAAGCTTTATCATTGCCCACCGCTTGTCAACCATACAGGATGCAGATTTGATCCTTGTCTTGATGGATGGTGACATTGTTGAGTATGGGAACCATCAGGATCTCATGACTAGAAAGGGCAGGTATTACCAAATGCAGCAAGCTGCCGCTTTTAGCTCTGAATAATCCATTCTCTTTTGAAAGTTTATGAACGAAAAAAGTTGCCTTCGGGTGACTTTTTTGTTACAATAGCTAGAAAAATTATTCACTGTAAATTATTTTTTAGAAAAGGAGCCTAGTATGAAAGTCTACCAGCATGTAAATATCGTGACTTGTGACCAAAATTTCCATGTTTATTTGGATGGAATCTTAGTAGTTAAGGATTCTCAAATCGTCTATGTCGGTCAAGAGAAGCCAGAGATTTTAGATCAAGCTGAGCAGATTATAGACTATCAGGGAGCCTGGATTATGCCTGGGTTGGTCAATTGCCACACCCATTCTGCTATGACAGGATTGAGAGGAATTCGAGATGATAGCAATCTCCATGAATGGCTCAATGACTATATTTGGCCTGCAGAAGCTGAGTTTACTCCCGACATGACTACCAAGGCGGTCAAAGAAGCTCTGACAGAGATGCTCCAGTCGGGAACAACAACCTTTAACGATATGTATAATCCCAATGGTGTAGATATTGAGCAGATTTACCAGGCAGTGAAATCTTCCAAGATGCGTTGTTATTTTTCTCCTACTCTTTTTTCTTCTGAGGCGGAGACAACTGCTGAGACCATTGCTAGAACTCGAGCAATCATTGAAGAAATTATTGGATATAAAAATCCAAATTTCAAGGTGATGGTGTCCCCACATTCTCCCTACAGCTGTAGTAAAGATTTGCTACAAGCGAGTTTAGACATGGCAAAAGAACTGGGTATTTCCATCCATATCCATGTAGCAGAGACCAAGGAGGAGTCAGGCATTCTCCTGAAACGCTACGGCAAACGCCCCCTTGCTTTTCTAGAAGAACTGGGTTACTTAGATCATCCGTCTGTCTTTGCTCACGGGGTCGAATTAAACGAGAGAGAAATTGAACGCTTGGCAACTTCTCAAGTGTCTATTGCCCACAATCCTATCAGTAACCTCAAATTGGCATCAGGTATTGCTCCCATCATCCAACTGCAAAAAGCAGGAATAGCAGTAGGAATTGCGACTGACTCGGTCGCTTCTAATAATAATTTAGACATGTTTGAGGAAGGACGGACCGCCGCTCTCCTACAGAAAATGAAGAGTGGAGATGCTAGCCAATTCCCAATCGAAATAGCCCTTAAGGCACTGACAATCGAAGGGGCTAAGGTTCTAGGGATGGAAAATCAGATAGGAAGCCTAGAAGTAGGTAAACAGGCAGATTTTCTCGTCATTCAACCACAAGGGAAAATTCATCTCCAACCTCAGGAAAATATGCTTTCTCATCTCGTCTATGCTGTTAAATCCAGTGATGTAGATGATGTCTATATTGCTGGAGAACAGGTTGTTAAGCAAGGTCAAGTCCTGACAGTAGAACTTTAAAAGAAAAATAACGAAAAAAATTTAAAAAAAGTTTGCAAAAATCTTGCATTCTTTTTTTGACTATGCTATACTTATATACGGTTTGAAAAAACTGCCTAAGACAGTAGGGGAGCTCGACTCATAAGGATCCTACCGAGGACAAAACGTATCATGTAAAAAGAAGCGTATTGTACTTTCGTGTCTAGGTTTGGGCGCGTTTTTCTTTTGGAAAAATTCCCCAAGCAAAATAATTACGGAGGTGAACACACTAATGAGTGAAGCAATTATTGCTAAAAAAGCGGAACTAGTTGACGTAGTAGCTGAAAAAATGAAAGCTGCTGCATCTATCGTCGTTGTAGACGCTCGTGGTTTGACAGTTGAGCAAGATACAGTTCTTCGTCGTGAGCTTCGTGGAAGCGAAGTTGAGTACAAAGTCATTAAAAACTCAATCTTGCGTCGTGCAGCTGAAAAAGCTGGTCTTGAAGAACTTGCATCAGTATTTGTTGGACCATCTGCAGTAGCATTTTCTAACGAAGATGTTATCGCACCAGCGAAAATCTTGAACGACTTTTCTAAAAACGCTGAAGCACTTGAAATCAAAGGTGGTGCAATCGAAGGCGCTGTCGCATCTAAAGAAGAGATTCTTGCTCTTGCAACTCTTCCAAATCGCGAAGGACTTCTTTCTATGCTCCTTTCTGTACTTCAAGCGCCAGTGCGCAACGTTGCTCTTGCAGTCAAAGCGGTTGCAGAAAGCAAAGAAGACGCAGCTTAATCTTAAGCTACGCAGCGTAGCTTAGCTACGAAAAATCTATTATAAATTTAAAAACATATTTGGAGGAAATAACAATGGCATTGAACATTGAAAACATTATTGCTGAAATTAAAGAAGCTTCAATCCTTGAATTGAACGACCTTGTAAAAGCTATCGAAGAAGAATTTGGTGTAACTGCAGCTGCTCCTGTAGCTGTTGCTGCGGCTGGTGCTGCTGACGCTGGTGCTGCTAAAGATTCATTCGACGTTGAATTGACATCTGCAGGCGACAAAAAAGTTGGCGTTATCAAAGTTGTACGTGAAATCACAGGTCTTGGTCTTAAAGAAGCTAAAGAACTTGTTGACGGTGCACCAGCACTTGTTAAAGAAGGCGTTGCAACTGCAGAAGCTGAAGAAATCAAAGCTAAATTGGAAGAAGCTGGAGCTTCAGTTACTCTTAAATAAGAGGCATATACCAATTAGAATTCGGGATACTATAGTATCAGCCTTTTAGAATCGTGAACACATTTTAGAAACTGATAAATTAATTTAGTTTCCTACTAAAAACCCTACCAAAAATTAATTTGGCAGGGTTTTTCTTTTTAATAAAATTATTTTGGAGAACAGGGTTCGTTTTAAATGACCAGAAGTAAGCTATGTATAGATTCGAATTATAGTAGAATTTCGTATTTCAAATTTTGTAGAAATTTTTAAGACCCCTGACTATCGTTGTCACTATTTTGCAAAACATAAAAAATCAGAGTCAGATTTAGATTTTGCGGAATTTGTCTTTCAAAATCGGGGAAATCCAGATGAATTACAACACCAATTTGGTTTTATCTATGGTGTTCAGACTGATGACAATCCACCCCAAGCTTTAGCTCGTTTTCGTCAGAATGAAATTACAAAAGAAGAAATGCTTGCTGAGTTTAGAAACCCCTATTCTTTTAAATAATTATCCATTCACAACCAATCTTTTTGTGATATAATGAAAATAGAGAAGGTTTATCAATCAAAAACAGGAGAGGAGTTACAAAAATGGCAGTAGTATCATTGGAAAATAATATTAAACTATATAGTTCAGAATTATTTCAAGCACTATTAAAAGCCTCCAATTATAAATTGGATGAGCGTATTGCTCAGACTGTTACAGAAGTCTATGCTCGTAATCTAGATTATTCTGATCCTGAACGGATGCATGTTGGTGTAACTTCTGTTGCTAACAATTTGCTTACAAAAATTAAACAAGAGTATTTTAATGTATAGTATTTTGAAAAGCCACCGAAAAAGGAATTACTCTTTAAGGTGGCTTTTATAGAAGTAAAGTTTAGGCTAGAAAAACAAGAAATAACGCACCATTTTTGGTGCGTTTTGCTTTTTTATGCTATAATGGATTTATAAAAATAAAGGAGTTTGCCATGATTGGAAAGAACATAAAATCCTTACGTAAAACACATGACTTAACACAACCCGAATTTGCCCAAATTATAGGAATTTCTCGCAATAGCTTGAGTCGTTATGAAAATGGAACTAGTCCAGTCTCTACGGAACTAATAGATATCATTTGTCAGAAGTTTAATGTATCTTATGTTGATATCGTAGGAGAAGACAAAATGCTCAATCCTGTTGAAGATTATGAATTGACTTTAAAAATTGAAATTGTGAAAGAACGAGGTGCTAATCTATTATCTCGACTCTATCGTTATCAAGATAGTCAGGGAATTAGCATTGATGATGAATCTAATCCTTGGATTTTAATGAGTGATGATCTATCTGACTTGATTCATACGAATATCTATTTAGTAGAAACTTTTGATGAAATAGAGAGATATATCGGTTATTTGGATGGAATTGAACGTATGTTAGAGATATCTGAAAAACGGATGGTAGCCTAATGGAAATCCAAGATTATACCGATAGTGAATTCAAACATGCTTTGGCACGGAATCTTCGTTCTCTGACAAGAGGAAAAAAGTTCAGTAAGCAACCTATAGCGATTTTGCTTGGAGGGCAAAGTGGTGCTGGCAAGACTACAATTCATCGTATTAAACAGAAAGAATTTCAAGGAAATATTGTTATCATAGATGGCGATAGTTTTCGTTCTCAGCATCCACACTATTTAGAACTGCAGCAAGAATATGGCAAAGATAGCGTTGAATACACCAAGGATTTTGCAGGGAAAATGGTAGAGTCTTTAGTAACCGAATTAAGTCATTTGGGATACAATCTTTTGATTGAGGGAACTTTACGAACAGTTGATGTTCCAAAGAAAACAGCACAACTCTTGAAAAATAAGGGATATGAAGTACAATTAGCCTTGATTGCGACAAAGCCTGAGCTGTCCTATCTAAGTACTCTTATCCGATACGAAGAACTATACGCTATCAATCCAAATCAAGCACGCGCAACTCCAAAAGAACATCATGATTTCATTGTAAATCATCTAGTTGATAAT
This sequence comes from Streptococcus sp. k-628, assembly GCF_013277475.1. Lineage (NCBI taxonomy): Bacteria > Bacillati > Bacillota > Bacilli > Lactobacillales > Streptococcaceae > Streptococcus > Streptococcus sp. k-628. Next base: position 6,565 of record NZ_VMMZ01000046.1, on the reverse strand, counting down.
ACACGACAATTGGAAGAACTGGCTATCTTTGAAAGCATTCAAATTTATCAACGAGATAGAAGTTGTGTATATGATTCAAAAGAAAATACAACTTCAGCAGCAGAAGTGCTACAAGAATGCCTCTTCGGAAAATGGAGCAAGGTAGAGAAAGAGATGTTGAAGGTGGGGGAAAAGAGACTTAATGAATTACTTGAAAAATAAACAATTGATATTTTTAGGAGAGTAGAAGTGAGAGGATTTAATAACAAGATAAAGTTTGTTTATCAAGAACTAACAAATTCCAAAGAGAAATTCGGTAGCTTTCACAAGACTTTAATTCATTTGCATACACCTGCTTCTTATGATTACAAGCTATTTTCTAATTGGACTGCAACGAAATATAGAAAAATTACTGAAGATGAACTATATGATATATTTTTTGAAAATAAGAAAATAAAAGTTGATAAGACAATTTTTTTTAGTAATTTTGATAAGGTTGTTTTTTCTAGTTCAAAAGAATATATTAGTTTTCTTATGTTAGCAGAGGCAATCATAAAAAATGGAATAGAAATAGTTGTAGTAACTGATCATAATACTACCAAAGGTATTAAAAAGTTACAAATGGCAGTCTCAATCATAATGAAAAATTATCCGATTTATGATATACATCCTCATATTTTACATGGAGTAGAAATTAGTGCAGCAGATAAATTGCATATTGTATGTATATATGATTATGAACAAGAGTCATGGGTTAATCAATGGTTAAGTGAAAATATTATAAGTGAGAAAGATGGAAGTTATCAACATTCACTGACTATCATGAAAGATTTCAATAATCAAAAAATAGTTAATTATATTGCTCATTTCAATAGTTATAACATTTTGAAAAAAGGTTCTCACTTATCAGGTGCATATAAACGAAAAATTTTTTCTAAAGAAAACACACGATTTATTGGTGTTAAAAATATAAATTCTGTTGAAGGTTCTAGAAAAAAACTATTAACAGATTTTAATTGTGAGCCCAATTTTCTATTAGATAATGATTCTCACGAAATTGATTCACTCGGGAAGAACAATCTGTGGTTGAAAGGTGGAAAAATTTCTTTCAAGATGTTTCAAGAAGCATTGTTTGATTATAATGTATCAGTTAGTTTATGTGAGCCAAGCTTTAAACAAAAGTCCTATATAAAAGGATTATATATAGAAAATCGTGGGGAAAATAGAAGTTTTCTTGCAGGTGATAAGTTAAAAAAAGATAAAGACTTCTTTTTAACATTTTCACCATCTATGAATTGTTTAATTGGAGGGAGAGGTACAGGTAAAAGCACATTAATTGATATGTTACAATTTGTACTTTCTCAAGATTGTGATAAGCAAAGCAAATTGGAATTTCTATGTAACCATGCAAATGCTTTTGTACTCTATGTTTTAGAAGAAACTGAATATATTATTGAAGTTAGTTTGCCAGATGTCAAACAAGAAAATAAGGATAATATTTTACAATATTATGGGCAAAATCGAGAGAATAGGTTTGGCTATTCTTATATATTTAATTCTGACTCTATTAAAGAATGGACACGGTCTCAGTACACAAAAGTTTATAAAGTTGAAGGTAACCATTTTAAATTAGTTGATAAAACTAGAATTTTAGAGAAAATGTTTGATAGGAGATATTCTGTTAATGAGTTAGTTAAAACAGCTGACGGTGAAAAAATTACAGAATTTATTTCTAATTTAATGATTAAAAATAAAAAATTACCGAGACCAGACTATGGGCTAAGAACTCAGACACTCGAATCGTTTGAAGCAAAATTAAAGGAACTTGATGAATATTTAAAACAGCGGAAGCAATTAATACTCGAAATTATTGAGGATTTTAATGAAACTCAGATTGGTAAGTTAAGAATTTGTTATGAGCAAATTGATAGATGGGAAGAACCGCATTTCGAAAATTATCTTTTCAAGAATAATCGTTCTTCGTTTGATAATTATAGAATTAGTATGCAAGATGTAGCAGACGTTTTATATCTTATCTATCGGGAATTAGGATTGAAAGAATTTGTTAAAGTCATTGTAAGACAAAATATCCCTAATAAGTATTTTATGCTTTTAAAAAGTATCTCTGAAGATAATTTTGCAAAACAAGAAAATAATTGGAGAGATAAATCTGAAATTAATGAATACAACATTACGCATTTAAAAAAGAGTATCTACTCTTTAATTGAAAATAGTAGTTTATTAAATGAGTTTAAAAGAGTTTTAAAAGAGCATGTAGCTAATGAAAGGTTATTTTTGGAGTTTAATATTAACTCGAAAGAATCTTCGCACCAACTTGATATTGTCTATAAAGAAGTTGGTGTATTAAGTTTGGGACAAAAAGTTGTAGCCATGCTTGATTTTTTATTAGCATATAGTGATTATTCTAAAGACTTCAGACCATTGATTATTGATCAGCCTGAAGACAATCTAGACAATCGTTATATTTACAGGCATTTAGTTCAGCAGTTTAGAGATGTGAAAGCTCAACGTCAAATTATTTTAGCAACACATAATGCTACAATTGTAACAAATTCTATGACAGATCAAGTTGTTATTATGGAGTCAGATGGAGTTAACGGATGGATTGAATCACAGGGATATGTTAGTGAAAAATATATAAAAAATCATATCATCAATCAATTAGAGGGAGGAAAAGATTCCTTCAAGCATAAAATGTCTATATATGAGACGGCTTTATCAGAGTAGAGTCAGAAAAAGTAGGTTAGAAATTTAGCCTACTTTTTTCTTTGTCCGACAGGCATAGTGTACATCTGAGGTACAAGTCCTCTGTGGATATTTGTTGCAGCAATCTAAATCGTTTGATGATTTTTTAGAGAAAGCAAAGCAGTTGTATGTTCAGATTGATTTTAGTCAAAAGCATAGCCGTTTTTTGATGACAGATAGAACGATGATAAAACCAATTCGAGGACGCCAACTCAGCAAACGAGATTTATATGATGAAGAATTTTTTAGAATACATTTTGCCAAACAAGAGATTGAAAGTCGTTTAGAATTTTTGTTGAACCGTGTCAATTCTTTAGAAGATTTAATAACAAAAGCAAAAGAATTGAATCTAACCATTGACTTAAAACAAAAAAATGTAACTTTTATCCTGGAAGAAGATAATCAAAAGATAAGCCTGAATCATAAAAAAATTAGCGATAAGAAATTGTACGATGTTCAATTTTTTAATCGTTATTTTGAAGATAGAGAAGTTAGAGATATTCAAGCATTAGAAAATCTTCAGGAAGATTTTCAGACTTTTCGAGAGGAGCAGCATAAGGAGAAAGTCTCCGCTGAAGAAATCGAGGAAGCCTTCAAGAAATACAAGGAAAAACGAGATGCTATCCATGAGTTTGAGATTGAACTTACGGATAATCAGATAGAGAAGTTGGTTGATGATGGTATCTATATCCGGGTTTCGTTTGGTATTAAACAGAGTGGACTCATCTTTATTCCTAACTACCAGCTAGATATTTTTGAGGAAGACAATCAGAAAAAATATAAAGTCTACATTCGAGAAACGTCTTTTTACTTTGTCTATAATAAAGAAAACAAGGATAATAATTGTTTCATCAAGGGTAGGACTTTAATCAGATAATTGAGCAACGATAGCCAAAAACTCCCATATAGACGACCAACTTTAAAAAGTCTTTAAGACAAGATTTCTGAAATTAATCTTATGATTGAACTATCTAACACGAACAAACAATACCAAGAAATCAAAGATGAGCTTGTATTAGAAATTGCAGAGATTGATATGAAGCTAGAAGAAACCCAAGAAAAAATCGCCACCTTAAACAAGATGGTGGAAGTCCTTATCAATTTGAAGAGTGAAGATCATGAGACTAGAAAATTAGCTAAGTATGATTTTGCCCAAATGAACATGACGGAATCAATAACGTTAGATCGACTCAATACAGATATTTTAAAATTACAACAGGAACTTGGTAATGAAATTAATGAATATGAGGAGATAGCTAGAAGACAGGATTCGTTTGTGAAAATTATTAATACCAATAAATTTACAGTCCTAAAATTTCACGAGAATGCTTTACTAGAATAATAGTATTTACGACTAATTCGTTAAAATATAGAGAATAATTTCATTTATTTTTTATTTACTAGTTTATTAAAATGATCAGTATGGTGTAATCTTAACTTGTCTTCTCTTAAAATATCGAGAACTTGTATGGCCTGTTTCATTTTTTCAATTCCACTACTTAATTGGCGTTTAAATTCATAGTATCCAGTTGCATAGAGAAAAACTGTCTGTTCATAGAAGTTAAATTCATTATCTAATAATGTTTTTATCTCACTAATTAAATAGGAACAATTAGAAAATTTTTCCTCATCTATACTAAGAATTAAACAATTTATAGCAAGTTGAGTGACCATTCGTTTATTGGTTTTATTCAGAGAAGAGTAGATATAATTCTTTAACAATTCCTTTGTCAATAAGAAGTAGGAATTGTAGTTAATTGTTCGTGCACAGTTACCAAATATAATAATCTCATAGTAACCCCATTTTTCGACTTTAAAAAGATAGTCTGTCAGTTGAAGTAGTTCTTCATCTGATGGAATGATCCTCGAATCCATTGTGTGCAGAATGGATTTTACCATAGTTTTCTCTAAAGGATCTAGAGTGTAATTTGTAGTGTCAGATAGTAGGCACGCTATATTATCAATACTTTGTGATGAGTATTGTTTACGAATATATTGAACTAGGTTAGCAAATGATTCACTATTGGTGTAGTCATCATCGTGTAAAATAAGAAACTCATCTAGGGTAACGTGCAACTTGTCTAAAATATTGATTAGTCTAATACATGAGATTTCTGATTCTCCACGTTCGAATCGAGATATTTGAGATTTAGAAAGATGCTCGTCAGCAACAGAACATAAACTGATTTGTTTTCCTTTACGAACTTTTCTGAGTGTGATACCAAGTTTTGATTTCATAATTTTCCCGTTTTCCCAACAAAAAAGTAATTGATTCTTATTTATTGTACAATAAATAAAAACTGAAAGGAAGTCTAAATATGAAGAAAATTTTAAAAAATTCCCCAATTTTATTGTTGGTAATGGATATTATTATTGTCGGTGGATAAAATGTTTAGGTGTACACCTAAGAGTCTGGGACAAAAAGATTTTGATTTTAGGAATTCTTGATTATAAATTTTAAAAATCGATAGATTAGACAAAAAAGCGAATAAGACAGAATTCTGAGTGTCAGATAACTCGTTTTGTTAGCTTTTTATATTTAAGGTTAGACTTTTGTCCCAGACTCTTAGTACTGGTTGGAGGATACGATGAAAGATAGTATGGTTAATTATTGGTTAAATTATTTTCCGGAGTATAGTTTAGAAACGTTTGAAGTAGAATAGATATTAAGGGCCTATCTTTCTCTTATTCCAAAGACTCAGCTCCTGTAATAGAAAATTTAAATTTGACTATTGATTCAGGACAGAGAATTGCACTAGTCGGTCAACCGGGGTCAGGAAAAAGTACGTTATCAAAAATACCATCAGGATTATATAAGATTGATACAGGAAAAGTTTTATTTGATGGTGTAAATATTAATCAAATAGATAAAAAAATATTAAGTCAAAATTTAGGAGTAGTTCCACAGGATTCATTTTTATTGAACAGAAGTATTCTTGATAATATAACTTTAAAGCACGAAGTTACTTCACAAAAGATAGAGGAAGTTTGTAAAGCAGTTCAAATCTATGATGAAATCATGGCTATGCCGATGAAATTTAATACTATCATCTCAGAGATGGGTTCAAATATTTCAGGTATTCAAAGACAACGGATAGCACTGGCACGTGCATTAATAAATAATCCTAGTATTGTAATTTTAGATGAGGCAACTAGTGCATTAGACACTATTAATGAGGAAAGAATAACAAAGTATATAAAAAGTCAGGGCTGTACTCAAATAATTGTAGTTCACAGATTGTTATCGATTAAGGATGCGGGATATTATTTTTGTAATGAAAGGTGGTAAGATTGTTGAGTCAGGAAATCATAAGTACTTAATGGCTCTTGGTGGAGATGACTAGAGCTTATATACAAAAAGGAAATGAGGTGTACAGAAAATGAAGAAAGAAAATGAATATGTAATTTCAACAGCAGCCTCACTAGGGGTGATGATTGGAATAGTGTTTGCAATTTTTTTAGATTTTCCAGTTGAATATGGTATTTCTTTAGGCTTGTTGAATGGAATAGTATTGGGTTCGCTGATTGTTTACAAAAACAATAATAATTAAGCATAATTTTTTGCTGTAAACTAACGAGTAGAGATGGCTATAGTTGAAATTATAAATCTAACAAAAAACTTTAAAGATATTGAAGTTATTCATAACACTTCATTTTATTTAAATAATAGAGCGACTACATTAGTAGCTTAAAAACATGATTAAACCGCTATTCTTAGGAGTAGCGGTTTTTATTTTTGTATAAAAAAGTTGGCGAGTAAGTAATACTCAATGAAAATCAAATAGCAAACTAGGAAGCTAGTCGCAGGTTGCTCAAAACA